>DAIEQT010000247.1 GCA_027347545.1 Ignavibacteria bacterium
CCGTTCAATCCAGAAACAACCATTGAATACACAATTCCGAAAGCAACGAACGTTGAGATAAAAGTTTACGATGTTCTCGGCAGGGAAATTGCAACACTCGTTAATGAATTTAAACAAGCCGGAAAGTATAACGCTAAATTTAATATTGGTGATGCCGGGCGAAGCAGGGGAATGTCTTCCGGAGTTTATTTTTATAGAATGAGTACAGAAGGTTTTACACTTGTAAAGAAAATGATGCTTCTCAAATAATTTTGGAAGAGTTATGAGTAAAACTACTTTCGGTTTTATTCCTGTTGCAAGTAGCTGTTTACCAAAGCCGGTGGAGGAAATTGGTTCGGAGTATCGGCAGCAGCTTAGCCACATCGGGGGCGAACAATTTACCAGCGATAGAATTTGCGAAAGCATGCCTACGGTATTCCTAATTCTGACCGGAGGAAGTGAGCAAAGTGTTTTAGAGCTTTATGTGCAAAGGAAAAAACATTTTGCTAACGAACCGGTAGTTTTATTAGCTCATCCAACTCATAACTCACTTCCCGCTGCGATGGAAATACTTGCCCGCTTACATCAGCTTGGTGCTAAAGGAAAAATTGTTTACCTCGATGAGAAATCTAACAAAGATTGGTTGGATGATCTCGAAAAAACTATTAAGCATCTCACTGTTTATCATCAATTAAAGAAAATCAAAGTTGGTTTGGTGGGCGAACCATCCGACTGGCTTGTTGCAAGCTCTCCGGAAATAGAAACTATTAGCAATATTTGGGGTCCGGAAGTAGTTAAAATTAGTTTGAAAGAATTAGAAGAAACAATCGCCGAGATAAAAGATGAAGATGTGGAAGATGAACATTTCACATTTTCTAAGAATGCCGGCGAAGTAAAAGAACCTTCCAAAAAAGAAATAAAACAAGTAGTTCTTGTTTACGGCGCCCTTAAACGCATCGTTCAGAAGTATGAACTGAACGCGGTTTCAGTCCGTTGTTTCGATTTAGTGCTTGATCTAAAAACAACCGGCTGCTTTGCTTTATCCAAACTTAATGATGATGGAATTATTGCCGGATGTGAAGGTGATCTTGTGTCTACTCTTGGAATGATTTGGGCAAATATGATGACCGACCAAACTGTTTGGATGGCAAACCCCGCTCAGTTAGATGAACAAAACAATTCAATTTGGTTTGCTCATTGCACCGTTCCGATCAGCATGATTCAATCTTACAGACTCCGATCTCATTTCGAATCCGGTATTGGCGTAGGTATTCAAGGTGAATTCACAAAGGGAAAAGTTACTTTGCTGCGGCTAGGCGGAAACCACTTAGATAAAATTTGGATCACTAACGGTGAAATTTTAGAATCCGGTTCTGCAAAAGAACTTTGCAGAACACAAGTAAATATAAAACTACACGGCTCGGCTAAACCATCGGATTTGCTAAACACACCACTCGGCAATCACGTGTTAATGCTTCGCGGCACCTACACAAAAGAAATGCTAAACTGGTGGGAAACCTTCATTGGAAACGACAACACATAAGATTGCTCAGTTGTTTGAGACAACATGAATTATTTAGTGCACAAAAAAGCCTCCACTCAAATCACAATTATCTTACGCAAATCATTTTCCGAATACGAAATAAATTCATTGGTAATGATACTATCGCTTTTCTTTTTTGCCTACTAAGCAAGTTTATTTCAAGGTATGATAATTGTGCGAACATATATTTAGTCTTGAGTAAACCAACTTTATGTCTTCTAAACAAACCATTAATTATTTAAAGGAGGGAGTATGAGTTCAGTAATTCGTCGTTTAACATTTCTTTGTCTTATACTTTTTGCGTCACAAACTTATTCGCAATGGAGCTTAACCGTTCTTGATCCGCAGCAAACTTGGAAAACATCGCAAGGCAGTATTGATGAAGCGGTTTTTTCTGTTGGACCGAAAGGACTCTACAGTCAGGTTAGCGCCTATTTAACTTTTTCGGCAAAGGGCTCTAATCTTTCTACCACTAATCCCCTGGAAGTTGTTTACAATTTTGAATTACCAGAGGGTAGTTTTGTTTCCGACATGTGGTTATGGATTGGTGATAAGATTAGTAATGGAAAAGTAATGGATCTTTGGACGGCTTCACAAATTTATGAAAGCATCGTTAAGAGAAAGCAAGACCCGGCAATTCTAAAGAAAACCGGTGCAAGAAGTTATCAGCTTCGTATTTATCCTATGGGGATTAATGAAACAAGAAAAGTTAAGATTACTTATCTAACACCGGTTTTTTGGAGTGAAGCAAAAATTACAGTTAATATTCCGACAGAACTCCTAAAGGTTTCCAGGAACCAGGTTCCTAAAGTTGTATTGAAAACGTGGAAAAGTGATGAGTGGCGAAATCCTATTATTACAGATCCCAATTATTCGTTTGCGGCAAGTTCCGATACTTTCTTTGGCGATCATCTGGAAGTGGATATCACAAATATTTCTAGAGTTTATAGTAATAATTTGTCGTTTGATAATCCGATGGTTGGCGGAGTTTATTTTAAACAATACAAACTTGCTAATGAAGGATTTTATGAGCTTGCCGTTTTCCCCGGCAACTCTCTTTCCGGAACTTCAAAGAAAGTCCTATTCTTGATTGATTATGATATCCGCAAAAGCACTACAACAAGAGCTGTGCTTCTAACAAGCCTGAAACAACTTCTTAGATCATACCTAACTACAAACGACCAATTCAACATTATGTATTCCGGATTGAATATTGGAAAGGTGTCTAACGATTGGGTTGGCTGCGATCCGGCTAACATTGATAAAGTATATTCTTCGCTAACGGAAAATTCCATATCAACTTATAGCAATCTGCCGGCGTTAATGAAAGAGGGATGTGAATACATAAATAAAAATGGTGCTTCCGGAACAATATTTTTGTTGTCTAATTCGGATTTACAAGGAAACAACACTACCGCAAATCAATTAATTACCGATATCCGAAAGTTGATGACGGTAAATTACCCGGTTATGGTTTACGACTATAATGACAAAGATTATGTTTATTATTACTTTAACAGCAGAGCTTATATTGGCAACGAGTACTTTTACGATAACTTAAGCAGAATAACCGGCGGGGCTTACCAACGCATAGGTTCCAACTTAAATTCATCACTTACAGATTTGTTTTTGAGATTGAACGGCACAATAAGCTCATACGATTTGTACACATCTCTTCAATCCGGTTTCTGCTATGGGCGGCAAGCAATAAACGGAAAAGGCGCACCCATTTCCGTGAGCAGCGCTATTACTCAAGTTGGTAAATACACCGGCGAGTTCCCGTTTATCGTTAAAACTTCCGGTATGTTTAATTCTGAGCCGTTTACCCAGACAATGGTAATTAATAATGCCATAGATAAAAATGGTGAAGATATTATTCCCAAGGCATGGATTGGCAATTATATTAACACACAAACGGGGTCAACTGTTACCAATTCAATTATCAACGAAGTTATTGGTCTTAGCAGAACGCACAAAATACTAACTAACTACACAGCGTTTTTAGCACTGGAAAATGATACTTCTTGGTGTACCACGTGCTACACTGAAAGTAAAACTGGCGGTGGCGGCAATACCGATCTTGCGGCAGATGGAGCATCAGAGATTCCAACAGAATTTTCAATGGAGGCTTATCCAAATCCGTTCAACTCGCAAGTTACAATTACAGTTAAGCTACCAAACAATATGCTTGGACAAAAACTTTCATTCAAAATATTTAATACACTTGGTCAAGTTGTAAAAGCTTTCTCGTCGGATGAACTTCAGAGTAAGAGCGTGGTTAAATTGTTCTGGGATGGTAAGAATGATTTCGGCGAAGTTATCTCCAGCGGAGTTTATTTGTTTAGCGTTAGCGGAGGAAAATTTGTTAAAACGCTTAAACTCATGTACGTAAAGTAAAAAGGCTTATCGATCTTAAACAGCGCTCTCTTTATGGGCGCTGTTCATTAAATACATGCATAAAAAAATCCCTTCTCATATCACAAGTTAACAACGAAAAACATTTTTTGTAGTGCGAATAAAATTCATTGGTAATGATACCAATACAATCAAGTAAACGATTACAAAGTTCGTTTATAAAGGGTACAATTATTGCGGCTATATTATTTATTTTTAGAGTGTAACAATTGTCCATTTATAACTTTTCTTTTACCCATTAATAGGAGGGAATATGAGTTTGATGATTCGTCGTTTAACAATTCTTTGTTTAATCCTTTTTGTATCACAAACCTATTCGCAATGGAATTTAACCGTTCTCGATCCGCAGCAACAATGGAATACCGCGCCCGGCAGCATTGAAGAAGCAACTTTTTCGATTGGACCCAAAGGAATTTACAGCCAGGTAAGTGCGTACCTAACTTTTTCTGCTAAGGGCAGCAATTTTTATACTAACAATCCGCTTGAAGTAGTTTACAATTTTGAGTTACCCGAAGGTAGTATCGTTTCCGATTTATGGCTGTGGATTGGCGATAAGATCAGTAGGGGAAAGATAATGGATGTGTGGACAGCCTCGCAAATTTATGAAAGCATCGTCAACCGCCGACAAGATCCGGCAATACTGAAAAAGGTAGGCACAAAGAGTTATCAGCTGCGTGTATATCCAATGGGAAAAAACGAAACCCGCAAAGTTAGGATCACTTACCTTGCGCCCGTTGTTTGGAATGAAACCTATGTGGTAACTCCAATTCCAACAGAATTACTAAAAGTCTCGCGCTATCAGGTGCCAAAAGTTTTACTTAAGACATGGAAAACTCCAGAGTGGCATTCACCATCAATCTCCGTTTCTGATAATCAATTTAATCTTCGCTCTGATTCTTTTTTTGGTGATCACTTCGAAATGGATATTACCAATCTTGCTAATATTTATTCTAACAATATAGTTTTCAACAACCCGATGATTGGCGGCGTTTACTTCAAGTATTATAAACTTGCTAACGAAGGATTTTATCAGCTTTCTGTTATGCCGGGAAACTCTCTTACCGGAAATTCCAAGAAAGTTCTTTTTATGATTGACTATGATTCCCGCAAAAGCAACACTACTAGAGCAGCACTTTTAACAAACTTGAAACAGTTTCTTAAATCAAATTTTAACGCAAACGATAAATTTAATATTATGTATTCCGGGCTAAGTATTGGCAAAGTTTCCGAAGAATGGCTTAATGGAGATCAGGCAAGTATTGAAAAAGCATTTTCATCATTCTCGGAAAACTCAATCTCTACATACAGCAATTTACCTACGTTAATGAAGGAAGGATGCGAGTACTTAAACAAAAAAGGTGCGTCGGGAACGATCTTTCTATTCTCAAATGCAGATCAGCTTGGAAGCAATACAACGGCAAACCAGGTTATTTCGGATATCCGTAGAATAATGACGAATAATTATCCGGTTATGGTTTACGATTATAACGACAAGGATTATGTCTATTACTATTTCAACAATAGATCGTATGTAGGCAATGAATACTTTTATGACAACTTATGCAGACTTACCGGCGGGACATATCAACGCATTGGCAATAACATTAACACGACTCTTGGCGAATTGTTTACAAAACTAAACGGTACTATTAATTCGTTTGATTTGTACACATCGCTGCAATCGGGTTTCTGTTACAGCAGACAAGCAATAAGCGGAAAAGGGGAAGTTGTTTCTCTTAATAAACCAATTACACAAATAGGAAAATATACCGGCGAGTTTCCGTTTATAGTGAAAACTTCCGGGATGTTTAACTCAACTCCTTTTACTCAAACAATGATGGTTGACGATGCTGCCAACAAGATGGGGGAAGATATAATCCCTAAAACTTGGGTTGGCAATTACATTAACACATTGATGAATTCAACGGTTACAAACTCGGTAATAAATGAAATTGTTGGCCTAAGTAGAACGCATCAGATTTTAACAAACTATACAGCTTTCTTGGCTTTGGAAAACGATACTTCCTGGTGCTACACTTGCTATAAAGATGATGGAAGACCGATTGGTTCTACAGATGTGGAAACTAACTTAGAGATTCCAACAGAGTTTTCGATGGACGCTTATCCAAATCCGTTTAACTCGCAAGTTACAATTACTGTTAAGCTTCCAAATAATATGCTTGGACAAAAACTTTCATTCAAGATATTTAATACGCTTGGTCAAGTAGTAAAAACTTTCTCTTCGGATGAAATACAAAGCAAAAGTGTTGTTAAATTGTTCTGGGACGGCAAGAATGATTTTGGTGAAGTTATCTCAAGCGGAGTTTACTTGTTTAGCGTTAGCGGAGGAAAATTTGTTAAAACTCTTAAACTCATGTACATGAAATAAAATTAGTTTCAATTGCAGCTAAAGAGGCTGTCTCATAAGTAATTCTTCAAATAAATAATCTGCGAAAATCAGTTAAATCTGTGTCATCAGCGGGCTATTCTATGATAAAACATTACTTCTGAGACAGCCTCCTTAGTTTATGCCTCTTTCATAGCCTCAATTTTAATCCCAAAATCTCGATAATAATAACAAAAACGGCTTTGTGAAATGAAACGCTTTAGATTAACAATAGTTTTAATGAATATTGCGCTCTTTTTGAGTAACTGCTCAACTGTGCTTAACACAACTACACAAGATGTTGAAATAAAATCTGTTCCGGCAAATGCAAAGATTACAATAGATGGAAAAAAATTTGGAACAACACCGCAAGTTGTGAACATTGACCGCGGTTCTAACCATATTATCAAGCTAGACTTGGATGGTTACGAAACCTATGAAACTCAGTTGACCAAGAAAATTTCCATTTGGTTTTGGGGAAACGCTTTGAACGGTTTCCTACCGGGAATGGTAATAGATATGTTCACCGGCTCGATGTACAATTTACTTCCGGAAGGAATTTCGGTTGAATTGCAGGCGGCAAAGCCGGAGCCACCAAAAAAATCCAGGTGATCTTTTCTCATCAAAGAAGGAACACAAAAAATGGCGCTCACAAGGCGCCATTTTCTTTTTAGCTAATAAATTTCCTTACTTGAAAAATACATTTGGAGTAGCAGATTCTGGTTTGTTCGATTCGTAATAGAGCAATTCATTATCCGAAATAGATTTTGTTTTGATGGATTTTGAATCCGGATTTTGTGCGACGAACTTTTTCATTTCTTCGCCTGAGAAGAACTTAATTATAGCCGAATAAGAGTACTCCTCACCCGAATCATCTGCTAATAAGTAAACTATGTAGTTGCTGAACTGCTCAAATTTTTCAGACCAAGTTGGAAAGCCATTCTGAAATCCGAGTGCGCCTTTAATGACTTTTAAGTTTTGTATTTGTGAAGAATACTCCGGTTTGGAAAACCTTGCCGGAATTTCAAACAGTGTCTCTTTGCTTCTGCTTAGAATTATCTCAAACAATTTGATTGTGAGCATGTCTGCTTCTTTTGTTCCTTTGTCGTTAGCGATTGAAACATAAAACCTTCCCAGCGCACACTGAACTTGAAATGGCGTAATGCAGACATACTTCGTAAGCGTATCCCGCTTATTACACTTGAAGTGCGAAACAGAAAAAATTCCGTAGGCAGAAACAGGGTCTATCATTCTATAAAACTCAACTCGGAAGTTTGTTTGCCTCAATTCAATTTCTTGCAGAAGCAGCTTGTCGAATCCGTATTCCAAATAAATATCTGCGCCGCCATCTATAATTCCCCAGAGAGCTTCGCCCCCAAAGTAACTTGTGCGTATAATCTTTCCATCGGGGATATCGGTTGCTGTTAATGCCGGAAAGTCTGAATCTGCTTGTGCGTAAATAATTCCCGCAAAGAAAAACAAAACTGTTATGAATCGAGATTTTTGAAACAACAGTGTCATTATAATTCGGCTTTGATTAATTGAATCTTTTCAATTTCCGCCATACCAAGATTTAACTTTTGCGCTAAGTCCATAAAAATTCTTCCGCGCGCATTATCTTCCTTTTGAATCTTTTCGGCGATGCGTTTCTTGATCACAATATCGTAGCCAATTCTATCAACGGCAACTGCGTCGGTTCCGATGAGCAATGTTTTGTAATCCGTAAAGAACTGAGGATTAGCGCCCGGTCCGCCATTGAAGCATCCCTTAATTCCATCAACAATATTGAGCACAACTTTATCGCGAAGAGGCGCAAAAGCGCAAACTTCCGCAGTGGTTTCATGCCATAGCTGCTTGTGAAGCCTTCCGGTATTTGTAACACTGCCGTAAGCAAGATTCTTTAAGCAAAGCGTAACCGATGAACCGGCGTTTTTCAAAATAGGCACATTGATAATTTTATCTACCATCTGTGTAACAATTTTTGTGAAATAAGAATACTTTCCTTCGTTAACCATGTAAGGAATTGTAGCGCTGTCATACTTTTCTTCGCAGTCAGCCCAATAGTACCAATCCTTATCAATCATGCGTTCGCCGTAAAGTTTGCCATTCTCATCGTACATCTTTCCGTTTTCGGGACGCTCGGTTCCAATTATTTTAATTCCGGGAAAATTTTCTTTTGTGAAGCAGGCTTCTGTTAATTGCTCTTCGCGTCTATCCCAGATAAGTATATTTTCTTTTGAAATTCCGGCATCAACAAGCTGTTTAACAATTGCTTGAGTTACTTCAACGCTTGTTGAAAGAGTTGGTCCTGCAACGGGGTTAACTTTTAAACCAATTCTGTCTTTTGGAGTTACAAATTTTAACCAAGCTTTTTTGAGCGAGCTTTCTCCGGTTAAATCCAGCAGTCCTTTTGCGAGCATATCGTAAGCAGCTTGTGCAACAATCTTATTATTTGCAACGCTTTTCTCGCTGTTAACTTGTACAACTTTAGCGGGAAATAAACCGGGCATAGAAAATTGTGTACGTACGTGTTTCAGTGCGTCTTCAATATTTGTCTTTGGTTTTTCCGGTGCTGCTGCTGATTGTGCAAACGAAACTAGGTTAAATGAAAGTGATAGAATCAATGATGCGGCGACTAATTTTAATTTCAATGGTGAGTTTGTTGTTTTCATTGTAAGACCACATTTGTAATAAACAAACTTAGAAATATCGCCGTTGAAATTACATAGTTTATTTTAGCGGATTAGAGATGTTATGTGAACTCTCTAAGCAAAAAGAATTTCACTGAGAACCACCGAGGATGCACAGAGAAACACAGAGAGAATTATTCTAAATCGCCTTGAATAATGCTCTGCAATTTTGATAGAGGGAATTATCATGAGGTAATGCGCCGTTCACTTTGCAGATTTCAAGCGCAAACTCATTTGCTAATTGGTTCAATTGTTTTAACGAAATTTGTTTCAAGTAGCCCAAGCAAAGAATTGCCGCAAATGCGTCGCCGGCGCCAAGTGTATCAACAATTTGCGTTGGCTCAGAAATGTAATAATCACTTTCATTCTTGCTAAAAAGATACGCGCCTTTTTCTCCCAGCGTTAAACCAATCAGATCAACATCAAACTTATTTAGAAGAGAAGAACAGGCTTCGTTATCATTTGCCGAAAGAGTGAACAGCTCCTTCAGTTTGGAAAGCTCCGCATCGTTTATTTTTAGAACATTAACAGAACGCAACGCTTGTTCAATCAAATCTCTAGTAAAGAACTCGTGTCGGAGATTAAGATCGCAAAAGTATTTTTTGTTCGGATTGTTCAGCAAAGAAAAAAGCGTCTCTCTTGTAATTTCGCTGCGGGCAGAAAATGTGCCGAAGTAAATTAAATCCGCTTCTTGGAGAATCATCTTCCTCATTTGCTCATCGAGCTGAATGTAATCATAGCAACAATTATATGCTGGCGTAAAGCGGGGAGATTTGTTTTCGTTTAACACAACACGAACTGTTCCGGTCGGGTGTTCTTCATCTACAATAATGTTCTTTGTGTTAAATCCGATTGAGTTGAGGTAGCTTAATATTTCTTTTCCGTTCTCATCATTGCCTACGGAAGAAATAAAGTTTGCGCTGCCAAGGATTTTCCAAATGTGATAAATAAAATTAAATGGCGCACCGCCGAGCCTTTTTTCATCGGGATAAACATCCCAAAGTATTTCGCCAAAAGCGGTAATGTTTTTCAATTCAGTCCGGGTTATTGCTTCTTAGAGCGCATTGCTTTTGTATGAGCCAATTTAGAATCCGAGCAAAACTTTTTGTATTCAGCCGATTCTACAGCATAGATGGCAATCTTGCCCTTATCATTACTATGAACGCCCCAGCCATATCTTTTTGCTAGAGGAGAGCATCTCATGCAAGCTTGTCCTTTTGAAAAAAATTCTTGCCGTTCTTTCTCTTGCTTCTTTGGTTCAATATTGTTTTTGAAAGCATGAACAGAAAAAATCACATCATCCGAAGTGTGCTTGTATGGATTTTCTGTAATCATCTCAAATTGAATATTAGCAACCGTCGGCTTCTTACCAACCGGAGGAACTTGTGCGGTTTTTGCCGGACAATCGGCGGCGACTTCTATGAATGTATTAAAATAGTTTGTTGATTTCATGCGGAATTCTTTGTTAAGCGGTTATAAATTTTTCTTCATACAAATACTTTCTTTATTGCCGGCATATTCTCCGTAGTTATCAATCCATTGATAATGCATTCGCTCGTATAAGAAAATAGCTTCCGGTTGGTTAACGCCGGTTTCCAAATAAATTTTTTTCTTGTTTAACTCGGCGGCCCATTTTTCCAACTCTTCAACTATTATTCTGCCAATTCTTTTTCCACGGTATTCATCGCGGACAAACATTCTTTTAAGTTCAACGGCGCCATCGGAATCAAAATCTCTTAAGCAGCCGCATCCTACCGCTACATCATCAGCGTAAACTAAAATCGTATGAGCATCATCGGGAATAATATTGCCTCTTTCGTACAAGTGACGAGTTTTTGGATACCGCTTCCTGAGGTCCTCGTTGAGCAGGCTAACAAGTTCGAGAAAATCTTTATCGCTGCCGGTGGTTCGTT
>DAIEQT010000273.1 GCA_027347545.1 Ignavibacteria bacterium
CATTAGTTCATCAAGCGAATTTGCTTGTGTATGGCATCCCTTTAGTGATGGGACAGATGCAACCAACAATCCCTCGGAATCTTTTTCAATTATTACATTGAATTCTTTTTGCATAAGCTCTCATACTATTATTATTTGCAAATATAGATAAGTGGAAATTGGCTAACAAACTGATGCTGAGTACATAGAATTCTACGACCTTAATTCACAAAATTTGTTCGAGAACCTCAATTGCATCTCTGATTGATACTGATGTATGGGTAAAGCCACCTGGGTTCAGTAAAATTCCATCAAAGGAGGTTGAATTCTGAATAAGAGAGCATATTTCAGATTCAGAATTTAACTGATGAAATGAAAAAGTATCATCTAAGAATTCCAAGCTGAGTTTTTGCTCAATCATTTCTAACGTTAGGCTTCCGTATTGAGTTTTATCCCGTTTGCCAAGTAAGTTAAGATTTGGGCCATTTATGACTAGAATTCTCATGAGGTTTCACTAATCTCTTCAATAACTTCTCTAAGTTTAGGAGGTAAGTATATCTCGTTTACTCCTAACTCTTTAAGAGCACTTGTTAAAATAATTATCTTACGTTGTAGTGAAGAAAGTTTATTAATTACAATAGTCTTATCGGTTCTCACAATACAATATCCGCCTTGAAAATCACCTCTCTCAAAACGTACTTTTGCCCCTAACTCGGCAGCAAGTTGTTTGAGTTCTACCAAAATATTTTCAAGTTCCTTCTCTTTTATTTTCATCTGACTTTGAAAGGGGTTTTAGAATCGTTAAAAAGACGATCGCAAGATATGAGAAAATTTCGATAAGAGAAAAACTGCTTAAAATTGTAATCCTTTCACGAACTAGTTCCAATACTTTGCCGGATTCAATTGTGCTAGAATAAATAAGAGAAATGATTCTATAATCTTTCAACAACAAGAATATTTCGAATGGTGCTGTTACAAAGATTATCATTGTGGATATGAATAACCAGCCTTCCTTTTTCAAACTAGTTTTAGAAAAGACGAGGTAAATAACATATAATACAATGAAGATCGTGTAAGCGACTAAATTGGAAACGATTAGCGGTGAAATTGTGAGCCACACAGTTATGAGGTTCTCGGCATTGTAAACAGACCTTAAAACCAATCCTTCCGGTTCAAACAGTTGATAAATTACTAGGTGACGACTGATGTAACTTCCAAGCCAAAATATAAATGAGCTAACTAGGAGAAACTGAACGATTTTCACAAAAAGGTTATTATTTTTCATAGTCCATAATTTTTTTTCAAAAAATATAAAAAAGATATGATTCTTGCCTCAATAGATTTAGGTTCAAACTCAGTTATTTTACTGATAATGGAGTACGATTCAGCATCAAGTTCAATTATCAAGATTTCTGACTACTATACTACCCCGCGAATAAGTGAAAATCTAACGGTGAGTGATGGTATTTCTGAACTGGCTATAGGTAGATTGGAAAGTGTATTAATGGAATTCGATAGATTAATCAAAGTTTCTAGTTGTGAATATGTTATTGTTTCTGCAACCAATGCGTTTAGAATTGCTAAAAACGCAATCAAATTGAAAGAGTTATTAGAAGAAAAGTTCAAATGGAAAATTTCGATTCTGGCAGGTGAAGAAGAAGCATGGATATCATTTTTAGGCGCTATTATACCTGAATACCAAACTGGTAATTCCCTTTTGATTGATATTGGCGGTGGAAGTACGGAGGTAGTTTTCGGCGATTCAAAGAAAATAGTTTTTAGACGAAGCCTTCAACTTGGAGTAGTTTCGCTCAAAGAATTATTTTTTTCTTCTATCAAATCAAATTCTATAGACCAAGCACGCCAACACATTGTAAGCAAGTTTTCGGAGATACAAGTAGCTATTCCAGTAAATATTAGAACTTTAGCAGTTGCCGGAACTCTTACTACGTTATCTGCAATAATAAATGGAGTGAAAAACTATTCGAATGATCTAGTTGATAACACTGCTCTTACTTTAGAGCAAGTCGCTGATGTTAGTATTCAACTTCAGCAAATGACACCTTCCGAAATGAGAACTTTGTATGGAAAGATAGTAGAAGGTCGTGAGGATTTACTTGTCGGCGGCTGTCTGATACTTGAAGAGTTTATGAAGTATTTTAAGATAAATGAAGTCATCGTTAGCACACGAGGGTTAAGATACGGCGCTATTTACGATTACTTAATCAAGAATAATCTTTATGCAATCAACAAGTGATATCCGAATAGCAAAAGAAATAAACTCAATCCTATAATGAAAGAGAGCATTTTATTACCGCTTTGTGCATATGTCGAAGATACAAAGAGAACCAATACCCAAAGATAAAATAGCCCTTCAATACCATATAAAACGTAAGATACCAATGGCTTAATTACAAGTGGCGGTGGATTTATTGTGTACCAATAAAATCCATAAAGTGCAAAATGAAAAGGCGTCAAGAAAAGAAAAACGAGTATTACCGGAATTAGCGAATAAGTATAAATGGCTAAAACATCTTTAAACCTTGCTGGAATTTTTATGGCGTTAAAAATCAAAGTCGCAAAAAAAGAAATCAGTACAATCAGAGCTACTGAGACCAAGCCACCTAAAATCAAAGAACCAAATATTGAATTATTTTCATGCTGGCAATAGTTATTTAGAATGTATTGATTAACTGTTGCTTTAATAAGCCAGACTGAGAGCAAGAATACGATAAAGTTTTTTTTCTCAGCTTGTATAAGCTTAATGGCTGTCTCAACGGGTGAAACAAGCAGATTCCAAATAGTATCCCATAGATCAATATTTGGTACACGCGCACGTAAAAAGGAATTGCACTTTTCACAGTTCAAAGAATAAACCGGATTTGAAGCTTGACAATTATTACATATTAGTTGATTGTTCATTTTATCACAATTTTATCCTTAGTGAAACTTGATAACTTTTTGTTCCGGCATCTGCTTCAACATCAAAGTCGAAAAGATGTGCATCAACATAAGCATCAATAAGATTAAGAAAATAGGTTAGCCCGATATACACAGCAAACATATCCCTTTGATCTCGAAACTTTTATCTATTATCGTAATAAGATTCAAGCACATATGGGTCAATATCGGTTGTTAAATTTTTCTTATACAAATCACTATAAGTATTGTAAGATTTATTGTTCGAATTCCACTGATAACCGAGATAACCAAGTACACCCCAGAAAAGAGGCACTTTCCAGTAAGATTGATTGTAGAACTGGCCAAAACCCGGAATAATTGCGCTTCGAAGAACTGAACCCCATGCGGATTTTTGCATCGAGAACTTTGTTGTATCTGCTAGAGATGATTCTGCCACTGAAGATGTATCAATTTGGGTTGTTGGTTGGGCGGTTGTATCTTTCTGTGCATTGATCACATTTAAGCACAAAATAAAAAATATTAATAAAACTTTTTTAATTATACCCTCTTCCAATAGATTCGAGTAATTCATACAGTCGTTCTAGTTCGGCAGTTGAGTAAAATTCAATTACAATTTCACCAGCGCCGTTTTTATCTTGCTTAAACATAACTTTTGTTCCAAGAACGCGCTGCATTTTCTCTTCCAGATCTTTTTTAGACGCATCACTAATTCTTCCGGTTGTAGATATTGCAGCAATCTTTGTTTTTTTCTTTGAAGATAAAAGCTTTCTTACTTCATCTTCAACTTTTCTAACCGAGTAGCTATGCTTAATCATTTTTTCTAAAAGCTCGATCTGCTGAATTTCACTTGATAAATTTATTAAAGCACGCGCATGACCGGTTGTAATTTCATCTTTAGCCAAACTCTGCTGTATTCTGAGTGGCAGTTTTAGCAAACGAATGAAATTAGTTACTGTTGTTCTGTCTTTGCCAACTTTGTCTGCAATCTCCTCTTGAGTAAGATTACATTCGTCCATCAATCTTTTATACGCATTAGCAATTTCAATTGCGTTAAGCTTTTCTCTCTGAATGTTTTCGATAAGAGAAAGTTCAAGCATTGCTTCTTTCGTATCAACTTTTATTATGTATGCCGGTATTTCCCTAATGCCAATTTCTCTACACGAGCGAAGTCTTCGTTCACCGGAAATCAGTTCATAATTATTACCGTTAGCTCTGCGAACAGTTACCGGTTGAATCAATCCATTTTCAAGAATAGATTTCTTTAATTCTTCCAGAGCTTGCGGTTCAAATTCTGTTCTTGGCTGATAGGGGTTAGGAGAAATTTTCTCTACGGGGATTTTTGCTAATATATCAAACGAAGCGCCATCATCCTTTTGAATTTCGCTTGAAGGAATGGCAATTGGCGCATCAACTTTATCTTTTAATTTTGGGTTGATAAGCGCGTCAAGTCCTCTGCCTAAACCGGGTTTTATTAAGTTCACTTACTCGCTCCCCTTTCTCTGAAGATTATTTCTTTGAATTAATTCTGATGCTAACGAAATATAATTCTGCGCGCCAATAGAACTTGCATCGTAAAGAATTACAGGTTTGGAATGGCTGGGAGCTTCAGATAATCTAACATTTCTGTGTATGATTGTGTCGTAAACTTTGTTCCCAAAATATTTTTTAACTTCATCAACAACTTGATGGGATAAGCGAAGACGTGTATCATACATTGTCAATACAACTCCTTCCACAGCGAGCTCTTCATTTAGATTTTTCTTAACTATGTTTATTGTATTAAGCAACTGACCAAGCCCTTCTAGAGCAAAGTACTCACACTGAACGGGGATTAAAACCGAATTTGCTGAAGTGAGAGCGTTAAGCGTCAGAAGTCCAAGTGAAGGAGGACAATCAATAAAAATAAAATCGTAATTGCTTTGAATAGTTTGTAGCGCGTTCTTTAGTAGATACTCTCTGGCTTCGAGCGAGACCATCTCTACTTCTGCGCCGACTAGATTAATATTTGACGGCAGAATATCCAGAAACGGCATGTAAGTATTCTGAATACAGTTCTCAACCGGTTCTTGCCCAATCAAAACTTGGTAAACTGATAAATCGTTATTCTCAATTCCCAAGCCAGAAGTTGAATTTGCTTGCGGATCAATATCAATTAAGAGAGTTTTGAATTCAGCGGCGGCAACTGATGCCGAAAGATTAATTGCGGTAGTTGTTTTACCTACGCCGCCCTTCTGATTTGCTATTACAATAGTTTTTGCCATATATATTCAGTAGTATATTAAAGTTCTATTTCGTCGCCAAATTTCATTACAATGCACTGTTTACCTACTGCTTCAACTTTCTTCTTAAACTCCATCGGATCAGCTTCAATTACTGAGAAAGTATTGTAGTGCATCGGTATAGCAGTTTTAGGATTTGCTAGTTCAACCGCTTTTACAGCATCTGTAATACCCATTGTAAAATTATCACCAATTGGAAGAAGCATATAATCGAGAGGCGTCATTTCACCAATCAATTTCATATCGTAAAATAATCCAGTATCACCGGTGTGGTAAATACTCTTTCCTTCAATGGTCAGAATCACTCCCGATGGTTCTCCGGCATAATAATTATCGGGCGTCATAGAGCCGTGATGCGCGATTGTTAATTTAACTCTGCCAAACTCGAACAAGTGAGAACCGCCAATATGCATATTATGAGCGTTAAAACCCTTTGCAGCAACATAATTTGCTAACTCATTCAAACAAATAAAAAGTGAACCGCATCTCTTTGCAATCTTAAAAGCATCGCCTAAATGATCTCCGTGTCCGTGTGTAATTATGATGTAATCCGCGCGAACATCGTCAGACTTAGCGGGCGAAGTTGGATTCCCATCCAAAAATGGATCAATTAGAATAACTTTGCCGTTAGCTGTTGTTATTTGAAACGCTGAATGTGAAAAATATTTCAGCT
>DAIEQT010000274.1 GCA_027347545.1 Ignavibacteria bacterium
GTTACTGTTAAAGTTACCGCCAGCGCTTTGAGAACCATTTCTAAGAACGGAACCGCAGAAATTGCTAAGTTAGTACATGCCGGGAAAATTAAATCCCGTTAAGTTTCTTACTCTTAAAACCCCTCTTCGAGGGGTTTTTTGTTTTAAATGCCAGCAAAGATTGCATCTTTATCTCACCAACGATATTTTCAACTCCGAATTATGAAAGGAATCAACTTTGAAATTAAGAATCCGCTTCTTCGCGCTTTTAATTTTGTTGCAATTCAATGTACTACAGGCTCAGAGTACTGCCGAAATAGCCGATAAATTTATTCGTACTTCCCTTCTTGAAAGCAAAGGATACAACTGGTTAAAAGAACTTTGCGAAATTGGTCCAAGACTAAGTGGATCAGAAAATTCGATGAAGGCAATTAAATGGGCACAAAAGAAGATGGTGGAAGCGAAGTTCGACTCTGTCTGGCTTCAACCGGTTATGGTACCACATTGGGAAAGAGGAAAAGTTGAAGAAGCTGTTATCTCTAGCTCAAATAAATATGGAAAAGAAAAATTAACCATTACCGCGCTAGGGGGCAGCATTGGAACAGGCAAAACCGGGATTACAGCCGAAGTTATTGAAGTGAAAAGTTTAGATGAAGTTTCCAAACTTGATGAACGTGCTAAAGGGAAAATCATTTTCTACAACAGACCTTTTGACAATGGACTTGCAAGTTCAATGGAAGGATATGGTAAAGCTGTTGATCAAAGATCAAGCGGAGCTGCCGAGGCATCTAAAGTAGGTGCTGCGGCTGTTTTAGTTAGGTCTGTCCAATCAAGCTATGATGACTTCCCTCATACCGGCTCACTTAGTTATAGAAATACCGAAGTAAAAATTCCGGGCGCTGCTATAAGTGTTATTGATGCTGACTTTTTAAGCAAGGCATTATTTGAAGATAGGAAACTAAAAGTGAACGTTAAACTCGATTGTAAGACCTTGCCAGATGCCCAATCTTACAACGTTATTGGAGAAATTAAAGGGACCGAAAGACCAAATGAAGTTATTGTAATTGGTGGACACTTTGACAGCTGGGACAAAGGCTGCGGCGCTCATGATGATGGCGCTCCTTGTATGCAATCCGTGGAAGTTCTGGATTTGTTCCGTAGGTTAGACATCAAACCAAAGAGAACAATACGATGTGTTCTTTTCATTAATGAAGAAAACGGTTTGAAAGGTGGAATTGAATATGGCAGGTATGCTTCTTCTGCTAAAGAAACTCATCTAGCAGCCATTGAATCGGACCGTGGCGCATTTTCTCCCCGAGGTTTTTACGTAACAACAGATTCTCTCACATTCGTTAAACTTCAAAACTGGCTTCCAATTTTGAACAAGGCTAAGATTGATTGGATACGTAAAGGTGGAAGCGGCGCTGATGTGGGGCAAATTAAAAACGCAAAAGCACTTTTCGGTTACGTCCCGGATGATCAGCGTTATATGGATGTTCATCATTCTTCAACGGATGTTTTTGCGGCAGTTCATCCTCGTGAAATGGAACTTGGTGCTGCCGCAATGGCACTGTTAGTTTATTTGTTAAGTGAGAATGGTATTTAGTCGTCACTGAATAAATAAACAACGCAAATAATAACAGCCTGAAAAGGAGAAAAGTAATAATTAAATTTGCAAGGGAAATAAAAAACGATAATAAAAGCTTGCAAAAAATGAGACCAAGAAACGAGCAAAAGACATTAGAAATCTTCAAAGTAAGGTTAGAAGAAATCATCAACAAATCGCATCCGTTGGTAAGATTATCAGAAACAATCAACTGGAAGAAGCTGGAAGAGAAGTTGGCGAAAAAATATAGAGCGAAGATGTGCGCACCCGGCAAAGAGATACGATTGATGGTAGGCTTGCAATACTTGAAATACATGTACAATGAAAGTGATGAAATGATAGTACAAAAGTTTGTAGAAAATCCGTATTACCAATACTTCTGTGGGAACGAATATTTTTCCCAAAGATGGCTGTCGCATAATTAATTTTTTAATCCTTAATGGCACGCAGATGACGCAGATTCAACTGATTTTCGCAGATATATTTTTGATTCATTAATTATGCGACATCCACCAAAGGGATGGATACCAGAACACAGTTTACCAATAGACTCAAGCAGTATGACAAGATTCAGAAAAAGGATGGGTTCTGAAACGATAGAAAAATTATTCAGAGAAAAGATAAGCAGCGCTGTTAGCGTCAAGGAACTAAAAGAGAAAGATTTTGAACAAATAAATGTTGATACAACAGTAGAAGAGAAAGCAATCAGTTTTCCAACGGATGCAAAACTGTATTATGGGTATCCATCCCTTCGGGACAAAATGTTAAAGGAATTAGTCGAGCAAGCAAATAAAAGAGAGATTACGTTAAGACAGAGTTACAAGTTCGTCTCCAAAAAAGCTTTGACCAAACAAGCCGGCTATGCTCATGCTAAGCAGATGAAACGAGCAAGGAAAATGACAAAGAAGTTGAAGACATATTTGGGAAGAGTCTATCGTGATATACAAAAGAAGGCAGAGACAAAGGATGCAGAACTCATCGAGAAATTATCATTAGCAGAAAGATTACTAAGTCAAAGCAAAGAGAGCAAGAATAAACTTTACAGCATACATGCACCGGAAGTAGAGTGTATCTCCAAAGGCAAAGCTCACAAGCGCTATGAGTTCGGCTGTAAAGTAAGCATGGTAACAACGAGTAATAATAATTGGATAGTAGGCATAGAAGCTCATCATGGCAATCCATACGATGGGCACACATTAAAATCATCAATAGAAAAAGCAGAAGAGACAACTAGATGGAAAGCGAAGAATGTAAATGTAGATTTGGGATATCGAGGGCACGATTATGATGGTCAAGCTCAAGTGAATATTGCAAACCGGTTTAAGATGATATCCGCCTTTGGTGGAAAAGCAATGAGTTTGGTAAAGTGGTTGAAGAGAAGAAGTGCAATAGAACCAATCTTTGGTCACTTAAAATCGGACAATAGACTTGAGCGAAACCTACTCAAAGGTAAAGATGGAGACCATATTAATGCAGTATTAGCAGCATGTGGATTTAACTTGAGAAAACTCTTTGCAGTTTTCTTTTTGCCAATTTTGGAATGGTTAAAAAATCGTATAACAGAAAAATATTTTCTCCTATTCCCGAAACTATATGTCCAATCTTTCACTGTTTCGCTTGATGACGGGCTTTTTCAGTGACGACTAAATAAATCCTTGTCTTTGATATTATGGAAAGTATAACTAATT
>DAIEQT010000288.1 GCA_027347545.1 Ignavibacteria bacterium
AATTAGGAATTGAGAATTAATATCTGGCTGACTGCTGAACGCTGACAGCCGAGAGCAAATAAAGGAGTAACAATGCTATCTATTAAAAATCTACAAGCGAATGTAGATGGAAAAGAAATCTTAAAGGGAATAAACCTAGAAGTTAAAGCTGGTGAAATTCATGCTATTATGGGACCGAACGGCTCTGGTAAAAGTACGCTTGCAAATGTGTTAACTGGAAATAAAAGTTATGAAGTAACCGGCGGCGAAGTTTCATTTGAGTCGAAAGACTTATTGGAAATGGATCCCGAAACACGTGCGCGCGAAGGAATGTTTCTAGCGTTTCAGTATCCAATTGAAATCCCCGGCGTAAGTAACGCAACATTTTTGAAAACGGCACTCAATGAAGTTAGAAAATATCATGGCGAAGAAGAGCTAACACCAAAAGAGTTTTTGACTTTGCTTAAAGAAAAAGCAAAAGTTTTAGGAATGGATGAGACTATGATTAGCCGCTACGTGAACGTTGGATTTTCCGGCGGAGAAAAGAAACGCAATGAGATTCTGCAAATGCTTATGCTTGAACCAAAATTTGTTTTGCTTGATGAAACTGATTCCGGACTTGATATAGATGCGCTAAAAATTGTTTCCAACGGTGTGAACATTTACAAAAATCCGAATACGGCGTTCTTGGTTGTAACTCACTATCAGCGTCTTCTTAATTACATTGTTCCGGATTTTGTCCATGTACTTTACAAAGGAAGAATAATTAAATCCGGTACAAAAGAACTTGCGCTTGAACTTGAAGAACGAGGCTATGATTGGCTGATTGCTGAACAAGCAGAAGTTGTGTGACTGGAGAGAAAATGAATAGTAAAGAATTCTATATAGAAAACTTTAGGACATACGAAGGAAAATTAAACGGTGATTCGAAATCTTTTCTACATCAATTAAGAATAGATGCGTTGAAACAGTTTGCCGAGACAAATTTTCCAACTCTACAAAACGAGGAGTGGAAATACACCGATGTAACTCCGATAGTAAAGCAGAATTTCACGCCGGCAATTAATTCTTCTCCAGAAAAATTTACTAAAGAACAGATAAATAAGTTTTTGTTTAAGGATTTTGACTGCCACTTGCTGGTTTTTGTTAACGGAATATTCGACGGAGAACTAAGCTCTATTAGTGATTTACCAAAAGGGGTTATCGTCGGAAGTTTGAGAAAACTTGCTAAAGAAAACCCAAGCGTGATTGATGCATACATTGGCAGACTTTCCAAGATAGATAACGCTTTTAATGCTGTCAACACTGCCTATGCGGCTGATGGATTAGTAGTGGTTGTGCCGGATGGTAAAATTGTCGAGAAGCCCATTCAAGTTTTATATCTGGGTTCCTCTGATGAAGAAACCGTGTTATCTTCTCCAAGAAACTTGATCGTTGCTGGAAAAAACTCCCAAACGAGTGTTATAACAAACTACAGAGGCGCATCAGAAAAAACTTATCTAAACAATATTGTTACAGAAATTTTTGTTGAAGAAAATGCGGTTGTTAATCTCTACAAAGTGCAAAACGAATCTGATGAAGCTTACCACATAGAGAAAGTTCAAGCAACACAAAAGAAGAACAGTGTGCTGAATCACTACAACATTACATTTGGCGGGGCTATTGTGCGCAACGATATCAACTCGGTTTTGGATGGCGAGAATATCGAAACGCATTACTATGGTTTGTACATGGTAAACGGAAAACAGCATGTTGATAATCATACTTTTGTTGACCATGCAAAACCAAATTGTATGAGCAATGAACTTTACAAAGGAATTTTAGACGATAACGACCGCGGTGTGTTCAACGGAAAAATAATTGTTAGACAAGATGCTCAAAAGACAAACGCTTATCAGCAGAACAAGACAATTCTGCTTTCAAAAACCGCAACCATAGACACGAAGCCTCAGCTAGAAATTTTTGCTGATGATGTGAAATGTTCACATGGTGCCACGGTTGGTCATCTTGATGATGTAAGCGAGTTTTACATTCGCTCTCGAGGTGTGCCGCAAGAATTGGCAAAGAGTATGCTGATTCGTGCATTTGCAAACGATGTAATTGAGACAATAAAAATTGAACCGCGCAAAGAACAAATTAATCACATGATATTTGAGCATTTACACAAAGTAGAAGTAAGTAACGAATAAAATAGAACGCAGATTAAACTGATCGAACAGATCAAAACTGATAAATCTGTTCTCATCGGTTAAATCTGTTAAATCCGTGTTCCATTAATAGGTGCGTTTTGATAACTACTATTCAAGAAGTAAAAAGAAAATTTGATGTTGAGGATGTTCGTAAAGATTTTCCGATTCTAACCCGTTTGGTTAACGGGAAGTCTTTGGTTTATCTAGATAACGCGGCTACATCGCAGAAACCGCAAACTGTAATAGACGCGCTTACTCAATATTACACTTTTGATAACGCAAACATTCACCGCGGATTGTATTTCCTAAGCGAGTTAGCTACAGAACAATATGAAAGTGCCCGGCTAAAAGTTAAAGAGTTTATAAACGCGATGAGCGTTTCGGAAATTGTTTTTGTTCGCGGAGCTACAGAAGCAATTAACCTGGTCGCTTCTTCATTGTGCAGAGCAAAACATTTCAAGGATGGCGATGAAGTAATTATTTCGCATATGGAACATCATGCGAATATTGTTCCCTGGCAATTGTTAGGTGATAGGAAGAACATCAATCTGAAAGTTATTCCGATAAATGACGCCGGCGAATTGGATATGGACGCATTCGAAAAGTTATTCTGTGAGAAAACAAAACTTGTTTCGGTTGTTCATATCTCAAACGCGCTTGGAACAATTAATCCGGTGAAAAAGATAATTGAAATAGCTCACGCAAAAAAAATCCCGGTGCTAATTGATGGCGCACAGGCAATTCCACATCATAAAGTTGATGTGCAGGAACTTGATGCCGACTTCTATGTCTTCAGCGGGCACAAAGTTTTTGGTCCAACCGGAATTGGAGTTCTTTACGGCAAGACGGAATTTTTAGAAATGATGCCACCATATCAAGGCGGCGGAGACATGATTAGAACAGTTACGTTTGAAAAGACAACGTTCGATGACATACCAAGAAAGTTTGAAGCTGGGACGCCAAACATTGCCGGTGGTATTGCTCTCGGCGCTGCAATAGATTACGTAATGCAATTTGACCGCCCGGAATTAGCCGAATATGAAAACGAGTTACTCGTTTATGGAACGGAAAAACTTTCTCAGATTGAAGGATTAAGAATTATCGGCACAGCTAAAGAAAAAGCAAGCGTAATTTCTTTTGTGATAGATGGGATTCATCCTTACGATATTGGAACCATAATTGACACAGACGGAATTGCAATCCGCACCGGGCATCATTGCACGCAACCGATAATGCAGAGATTTAATTTGCCGGCAACGGCGCGTGCATCGTTCGCGTTCTACAATACAAAAGAAGAAATTGATAATCTTGTGCTCGGCATTCACAAAGTAAAAAAGATGTTCGCATGATTGATAAAGGAAAATTAGAACAAGAAGTAATCCAGAAACTTAAGACTTGCTACGATCCGGAAATTCCCGTTGATATCTGGGAACTTGGCTTGATTTACGAAATCAGAATTGATGATGAGGGAAACACTTACGTTAAAATGACTTTAACTTCTCCTAACTGTCCGGTTGCGGAATCTTTACCGCCGGAAGTGAAAGAGAAAGTTAAGTCGGTTAAAGGTGTTAAAGATGTTTACCTCGATTTGGTTTTTGAGCCCTCTTGGACAATGCAAATGATGAGTGAGGAAGCAAAACTGGAATTGGGATTTTTATAAGCCCAATCCAGAGGCTGTCTCAGAAGTAATATTTTTTTATAGAATAGCCCGCGGATGACGCAGATTTAACTGATTTTCGCAGATTATTCATTTGAAGAATTACTTATGAGACAGCCTCTTTTAAATAAATATCTGTTCAAAAGCCCCTTTGCTTAAAGAAGGCATTTGAAAAAAAATTGCTCGCCAATTCCCCTTCCCTTTGGGAAGGGGTTAGGGGTTGGGCTGAAAGGACTTTAATATGTTTAACATAAATCAGAGAGCACCTATTTACGATCCGGAAGCAGTTCAGCCAATGCGCGATGAACTAACTTTTGTCGGATTTCAAGAAGCAACAACACCGCAATTGGTTGAAGATTATCTCGGCAAACAAACTGACGAGACAGTTCTAGTTGTTCTTAATTCCGTTTGCGGATGTTCAGCTGGTAGCGCGCGTCCCGGTGTTGCTGAAGCACTTCAAAATTCTGTTATCCCTGATAAGCTTGTTACGCTTTTTGCAGGACAGGATCGTGATGCAGTTGATTACTTTCGCCAAAAATATTTACCGGAAGTTGCGCCGTCTTCTCCCTTTATAGCATTATTCAAAAACGGAAGCGCGTTGCATGTAATGCCGCGTTACAAAATTGAAGGAAGATACGCGGATGAAATTGCAGATGAGTTAAAACAAGTTTTTAATAATTTATGCAAAACTCAAGGTCCTTCTGTTCCAAAAGAAAAATATGACCAATTGGTTTACGCTAAAACGTGCGGAAGCAAAATTCAAGCCCATCCCTAAATCCCTTCCCAAAGGGAAGGGACTTTTAAAAGATTTTTTATGAACAGTAGAATGAAAAATAAGGCTGTATTAGAATTCCTCCCCTTTGGGGAGGTTAGGAGGGGCTATTGAAGTTTAGTGCGACGGAAGAATATGGTTTA
>DAIEQT010000289.1 GCA_027347545.1 Ignavibacteria bacterium
CGCCATTCTCAATTAAATTTCCCGGTTCCCAGAAGTTGTGTTGAATGGAGCCCCGTTGCTTTTGCAAATTACTAGTTAGCGTTTGCAATTTCAAGAAAAGAAAACATGCCGTTCTCCCTCCTTGCTAAGGAGGGAGCCAAAGAGGGGGGTGTTTTTACAGCACAGTATCCCAACCTCACCCTAAATCCCTCTCCTTGCTAAGGAGAGGGACTTACAATAAAAAACCCCGTTAGAAAACAAACGGGGTTTTTGTTACTACGAATACAAAAACAATTTTACTTCTTAAGTTCCGGCATTCTGCCCGGAGTCCAAGGAGCGTTTATTTTGTTCAATGCATCGCCCAAAGCTTTAATATCAACATCATTAATTCTCTTCAGCTGTTCAAGTAGTGGCTGAATTTCTTCATACAATGTTTGATAAGCAACTTTCTCGTTCTGAGTAACATTTGTTGTCGTTCTCATAGAAGTATAAAGCATTGTAGAAATGCGTGAGTTTAATGTAACCGGAGATGGTGGAGTTTCTTCCGCACTTGCAGCTTTGCCCGGCAATCCGCGGAATGCAGTATTAATCTTATCAAGATCGCGGCTAATTTCGTTTGCGCGGTTTAACAAACTAACTGCGCCTTGCGGAGTGTTGTTAATAGCTTGCTTCATCGCTTCAACTTTCTTAGCCAATTCTTCCGCTAAGCGCTGCGCGCCTTGTGCTGTGCGTGCTAATTCAGCCGCTTTCTTTTGGAACGCAACTAAGTCCGCTCTGTTTGCTGCCGGAATTGATGTGTTGTTTAGCGGAACAACATTAAACTCTGTTGCCTGCACAAGTTCTTTTTCTTGATTGTTGGCAACAAGGGAAATAGCCACTTTGTATTTGCCCGGCATTACCAAAGCTCCGCCGCCACCGCCAAATCTTCTTCCGCCACCGGCAGCAGCTACCGGTTCAAATTTTTCAACTGCAATTGGAGCAGTTCCTTCGTTTCTCAAATCCCAGTTTAATCTGCTTAACCCGTTAGAAGCCGCTTTATTAATTTTTCTTACAACTTCACCAGCTTCATTCGTAATTGTGAAAACGAGATATGGCGCTATCTCTAAAGATTCTTCGTGCAGTTCTTCAAGTGTTGGCTGCGGAACCGGCTTGTTATCTTTTGCGGCAGCTTTCTCTTTTTCTTTACGGATAGCTTTAAAAGTCTTTGGTGCTTCTTTCAAATAATAAGTGAATGTTGTGCCAAACTCCGGATTGGCTGCGCGGTAATAAGATGAACCATAAGAGCCGCCTCTTCCACTAGGAACATACATTAACGCATCTTTAATTGGGAATATGTGTGCGTCTTTCTCGAACAGTTCTTTTGTAACTGTACGCAGTGGTGAGTAATCATCCAAGATGTAGAAGCCGCGTCCGAATGTAGCAACTACTAAATCTTTTTCTCTTTCTTGAATTGTTATATCCGGAACTTTTACTAACGGCATTCCGGCTTTTAGTTGAATCCACTTATCGCCGCCATCAACAGAAAAATAAACGCCCCATTCGGTTCCAACAAAAAGCAGTTTTGGATTTTCGGGATCTTCAACGATTGTATTAACTGCGCCGTTAGCCGTAAGATTATTCGCGATTGATTTCCAAGTTAAGCCTTTGTCTGCGCTTTTAATTAGGTATGGTTTAAAATCATCTCTCTTGTGATTGTTGAATGAAGCATAAACAACATTTTCGTCGTGGCGTGATGGACAAACATCGCTAACGAGTGTAAATGTTGGAACGCCCGGAAACTCAGAAATTTTACGCCAAGTTTTTTGATCTTCAGTTACCTGGATTAAGCCGTCGTCGGTTCCAGCATAGAGTAAATCTTTTTTCTTTTGTGATTCAGCAAGCGAAACAATCAAACCAAATTGGGATGTGCTAACATCTTTTGCCAATGCATCATAATTCCAATACTTGCCCATCACTTGAAATGTATTGCGGTCGGTTTGAGTTGTTAAATCGCCGCTGATTTCTTTCCACGAATCGCCCCGGTCATCACTTCTGAAAACTCTTTCTGCCGCTGTGTAAAGAGTTGTATGGTTGTGGTTGCTTAAGATAAGCGGAGTATCCCAATACCATTTAAAAGTTTTTTGTCCTTTAGCCGGTTCGGGACGAATGTCTGTTGCTTCGCCGCTTTTTTTATCGTAGCGAACCATTCCGCCATACTGAGATTCAGCGTAAACAATGTTTGGATCGGTTGGATCAATCGCTGTCCAGAAACCATCGCCGCCGTTTGTTACAATCCAATCATCGTTAACAGCGCCGCTGGAATAAATTGTTCTCGATGGTCCGCCGAAACTGTTGTTGTCTTGGGTTCCGCCGTAAACATTATAGAATGGAAAATCGTTATCAACATTTACGCGGTAAAATTGTGTAACCGGAAAGTTAGCTTTGAAATTCCACGTTTTGCCGGAATCGAACGACTCATAAATTCCGCCGTCGCCGCCTATCATTAAATGTTTTGTATCTGTTGGATCAATCCAAATTGCGTGATCGTCAACGTGGCGACCATCGTTGCCAACAGCTTTCCAGGTTCTTCCGGCATCTTCGGTAACTTGAGAAACTGTTTCGGCTGAATAAATTTTATCTATATCAACCGGGTCGCAATAAATTTCATTGTAGTACTGACCGGAAGCAGTATAATCGCTCATCTTTTCCCATGAAGCGCCCCGGTTCATCGAGCGGAAAAATCCGCCCCCTTCTACGGCTTCAACAATCAAATAAAGAACATCGGGATTAACCGGCGAAATTGCGATTCCCATTCCACCTTTATCAGAGCCGGGAAGTCCGCTCATAATTTTATCCCATGTTGCGCCGGCATCGTTTGATTTATAAACTGCTGATTCCGGTCCGCCGCCAATCTTTGTAAAGATGTGTCTGCGTCTTTGTTCTGATGTAGCATAGAGAACATTTGAATCGCGCGGATCCATTACAATATTATTAACGCCGGTGTTCTCGCTGATGTTAAGAACTTTGTTCCAAGTTTTTCCACCGTCAATAGTTTTATATAAACCTCGTTCACCGCCAGGTCCCCAAACAGAACCTTCCGCAGCAACATAAACTACATTTGGATTTTTTGGATCTACTACAATGGCACCAATTTGGCGCGAATCTTTTAAGCCTTTGAAAGTCCAGCTCTGTCCGCCATCCGTAGATTTGTAAACACCACAACCGTAACCAAGAGCACGCTGATGATTATTTTCTCCGGTACCGAGCCAAACAACATTTGGGTTTGTTGGATCGAGAACGACAACGCCCATTGAATAAGATTGAACTGTATCTGTAAGTGCTTGCCAGGTTGTTCCGTTGTTCGTAGTCTTCCAAAGTCCGCCGCTTGCAACGGCAACGTAATATTCACTATGGTTATTGGGATTTACAGCAAAGTCTGCAATGCGTCCGCTTGTAAATGCCGGACCAATACTGCGGAATTTTAATCCGCTGAAAGTACTGCTGACAAGTTTGTCTTTCTCTTTCTTTTCTGTCTTTGCATCTTCTTTTTTCTGTGCCGGTAAAAATTGTGTGCCAGCCAATAAAAGTAGAAGTAATATCTTTAGCTTCATACTAGCTCCAATTGAATTGATAAATTATGGATGTACTGTTGAAAGGAATTATGATTGAAAATTTGTAGCGCAGCATTATTTTTCATTTGTGTTTATGTGCAACCTATAAAAAAAATCAAACTATTTCTAATGGTTTGTTGATAGTTGAAAATTGGAATAAAAAGACGCCCCGTAGAGCGTCTTTTTTTAATTATCTTTTTTCAAAAGATTCATGTTTAGGGCTAACAAACGGATTCTTTTTCAGTTCATTCAATACTTCTTGAATTGCTCTTTCCAGCTGTGGATCAATACCTTTTGCTAATTGAGC
>DAIEQT010000324.1 GCA_027347545.1 Ignavibacteria bacterium
AGTTTACTTAGCACTTCATCTTTTTCCCAGTAGTAGTTCATGTTGCACTGAACCTGTTCAAAATAACTGCATGTAACTCCACCAGCATTAGCAAGAAAATCAGGAATTAAAAATATTCCACGTTCCTGAATTATTTTATCGGCATCAGGAGTTGTAGGGCCATTAGCACCTTCAACAATAATTTTAACTTTCTTACTAATCTTTGTTGCGTTATCGCCGCGTACTTGGTTTTCTAGTGCAGCCGGAATTAAAATATCTACTTCCTGTTCAATCCAAGCGCCGCCGTCAAGAATTTCGTAGCCAAGTTCTTTTGCCTTAGCTTTATCAATACCGCCAAACTTATCTGTGATTTTCCAAAGCTCTTCTAGGCTAACACCGGACATTTTCTTGAATGTGTATGAACATTGATCTTGCTGATCCCAGCTTGATACGCAAATTACTTTTCCGCCAAGTTGTTGATAAAGTTCGATTGCGTATTGAGCAACGTTACCAAAACCTTGAACACTTGCGGTAGTATCTTGCGGACGAATTCCCATGTCTTTCAATGCTTCGCGAACAGTGAAAATTACACCGTACCCTGTGGCTTCTGTTCTGCCAAGTGAGCCGCCCATTCCAACCGGTTTGCCGGTAATAAAACCGGGATATTTTGCCCCATGAATAACTTCAAACTCATCAAGCATCCATAGCATGTGTTGTGCGTTGGTCATTACATCCGGTGCCGGAACATCATTTAAAGGACCAACATTTTTTGCCATTTGACGAACCCAGCCGCGGCAGATTTGTTCTTGTTCTTTCATACTAAGATGATGCGGATCGCAAATTACGCCACCCTTTCCTCCGCCAAGAGGAATGTTTACAACTGCGCACTTCCATGTCATCCACATAGCTAATGCACGAACAGTATCAACAGTTTCTTGAGGGTGAAAACGGATTCCGCCTTTAGCCGGACCGCGAGCATCATTATGTTGTACTCTGAATCCTCTAAATACTTTTGTAGTACCATCATCCATTTTAACCGGAATACTGAAAGCGAATTCTCTTAAAGGGTTACGTAGGATTTCTCTTGATGCTGAATCGAGATTAAGGATATCTGCTACTTTGTCGAATTGGGCTTGCGCCATATCGAAGGGATTAAAATCTTTACTTGCCATTATTACCTCAGACTTAGATTTTGTTTAGAATCTAACTTGGAGAACCAATCAAAGGAAATCCCTTTTTCCCTTATGGCTCGTTTTCCATCCAAGTCTTAAAAATTGACGCATGAAAAATAGATAGTATAACTATTCTAAGCAATTCAGATTTGTACATCTTTGAAAAGTATTCTCTTTGGTTTTGATAGTAAGGAGTTCTATTTTCCGACAAGATTCTTTTTTGAACACAATTACGAGGATCATAAAATGAAAAAGATGTTTTTAGTTATATTGATTTGCCCTCTCCTTTCAGCAGCAATTTTAGCCCAATCCATCAAATACCCGGTTACTAAAAAAGTAGATCAGGTTGATGATTACCATGGAACAAAGGTTGCCGATCCATACCGCTGGCTTGAAGATAATAACTCGGCGGAGACCGCAGCCTGGGTTGAAGCGCAAAATAAGCTTACACAAGATTATCTTGCTCAAATCCCCTACCGTGATAAGATTAAAAAACGATTAACTGATTTATGGAATTACGAACGCTATTCTGCACCGAGTAAGATTGGAGACAATTACGTTTTCTCAAAAAATGACGGCTTGCAAGAGCAGAGCGTTATCTACATTCAAAAAGGATTGAGTGGAAAGCCGGAACTTCTGCTTGATCCAAATAAACTTTCCAGCGATGGTTCGATAAGCCTTGGCGAAACATTCTTTTCTAAAGACTATAGGTATATGAGCTACGGAATCTCGCGCGGCGGTTCCGACTGGCGCGAGTTTTTTGTTATGGATGTTAAAACAAAGCAGCTAACAAACGACGTAATTAAGTTTTCTAAATTCAGCGGTAATGCTTGGTTCAAAGATGGATTTTTCTACGGACGCTATGATGAACCAAAAGCCGGTGAAGAATTAAAACAGCGGAATGAATTCCAGAAACTCTATTATCACAAACTCGGAACAGCTCAAACCGAAGACAAATTAATTCTTGAAGATAAAGAAAACGCAAAGCGCGGATTTGGAGCCGGAGTTACCGATGATGAAAAGTTTTTAATCATTTCTGTTTGGGAAGGTTCTGCCAGCGAAAATATGCTCTGGTATAAAAACTTAGAAAAAGATGGACCGGTTGTCAAATTGGTGAACATGCCAGATGCTGATTACAGCTTTGTTGATAATTTTGAAAACGTTTTTTTGGTGATGACAAATCTTAACGCACCTAATAAAAAGGTAATCATAATTGATCTTGATAAGCCGGATAGAAAAGACTGGACTACTTTAATTCCGGAGACTAACCAAGTTATGCAAGATGTTTCTCATGTTGGAGGCAAGCTGATTGTTACTTACATGAAAGACGCAACCAATAAAGCTGCCGTCTTCGATATTCACGGAAATTATTTATACGATATAAAGCTTCCAGGCATTGGTACTGTTTCCGGTTTCGGCGGCAAACACGATGAGAAAGAAACTTTTTACACATTTACTTCTTTCACCTATCCTCCAACAATCTACAAGTATGATATTCTAAAAGACAAATCCACATTGTTTAGGCAAGCCAAGGTTAAGTTTAATCCGGCTGGTTTTGAAACGAAACAAATATTTTATGAGAGCAAGGATGGCACAAAGATTCCGTTATTTATCGTACACAAGAAAGGACTAAAACTTAACGGAGAAAATCCAACTTGGCTTTATGCTTACGGCGGATTCAATATTTCCATGCAGCCGGGATTTTCTGTTGCAAGAATTCCTCTTTTGGAAAATGGAGTTGTTTACGCAATGGCTTGTTTGCGTGGCGGCGGCGAGTATGGAGAGTTGTGGCATGAAGCCGGAATGCTAAAGAAGAAACAAAATGTGTTTGATGATTTTATTGCCGGCGCGGAATGGCTGATTAAAAACAAATACACAAACCCTTCCAAACTCGCTGTTCAAGGCGGTTCTAACGGAGGTTTGCTAATTGGCGCAGTAATAAATCAACGCCCGGATTTATTCAAAGTTGCGTTCCCGCAAGTTGGAGTAATGGATATGCTTCGCTTCCATAAATTTACAATCGGCTGGGCTTGGCTTCCCGAGTTTGGCTCCAGCGATAAAGCCGATCAGTTTAAATATTTATATGCCTATTCCCCGCTTCATAACATTAAAAAAGGAACTGACTATCCGGCAACAATGATAACTACAGCAGATCATGATGATAGAGTTTTTCCGGCTCACTCATTTAAGTATGCGGCTACTCTGCAAGAGATGAATAGCGGAAAGAATCCGGCTTTAATCCGTATTGAAACAAAAGTTGGGCATGGAGCCGGAACCAGCACTTCAAAATCAATAGAGCTTTATAGCGATCTGTACTCATTTATGTTTTACAATATTGGAGTGAAACCAAAACTATAAATGAGCTAATCACTATTGGAATCTTAAACTTGATCATACCCGCCTTGCCTTCTCGCCCCGCTAAAGACGCGAGTCGAAGCGGGACGGCAACGCGAGGCAGGCTCTTGATCTTGATTGCTTTTACTTTTTGATGAAAAGAAGATTAAGACTAAGATCAAGATCATACTATTATAAATTGAGGAGGTAAAAATGCCGGCAGTAAGTTTAACGCAAGCGCTTAAAGCAGAGTACCAAGATTTGTTTGATACTTGTCTAATTAATCTTGATAAGCTTTCTTCCGTTGAAACAATTGTAAATAGAATTACTCAGAATCAAACCCGCTATGAGCAAGCTGGAAATGGGTTAGGAATACCTTGGTATTTTATTGCAGCAATTCACAATATGGAATCATCATCCAACTTCAATTGCCATCTTCACAATGGCGATCCGCTAACTCAAAGAACTACTCACGTTCCGGCAGGAAGACCAACTAACGGGCAGCCTCCTTTTACCTGGGAAGAAAGTGCGCTGGATTCACTTACATTCCAGAGATT
>DAIEQT010000349.1 GCA_027347545.1 Ignavibacteria bacterium
GCATCTTTCTCACTGTTATCATCATTCAAAAATTGCTTGCTTTGATAATGAAGATTTACTGCTGCATTTGCATACTCGTTCAAATAGGTAATTCCCATATTTGCCAGATGATTTGGAGAGTATGTTAACTCTTTTCCTTCAAGCGCGGCGTTGCCTACAAATCCTAAAATTTCTGTTTTGGAATAAGCATAGTTAGCAAACAAATTCAAGTTCGCTGTTAGGAAATATTTTAAGTCAATATCTCCGCCAATGAAGCGAACTTTTGTAATGTTGTCTTTAATAATGATTGGTCTGTTTCTGCCGCTCACGCTTACAGTTTTTCCGGTATTAATGTAGTACATAAAATCTTTACCGGTCATCAAATAAACACTTGGCATAATGTAGAAAGTTTGGTTGATGTCGTAGTTGACTCCTAACTCTATATTTTCGATTTTCTCCGGCTTCAAATTTGGATTTGCATTCTTAAAACCAAGTTTAATTAAACCCGGGCGTGTTAAATCATCGAGTGTGGCAGCACGAAATCCTTGACTATAAGCAACATACACATTAAAGTTTTCGGCAAATTTATATTGAGCTGAAAACTTTGGTGTAACGCTAGTCCAATCATATTCTTGCAGCTGTCCGGCAAACGGCTTCAAAAAATCATTTCCCTTGGATGGATTTGTTAAAATATATTCTCCGTTTTGAAACTTAACATTATCAACACGCAGACCGGCATTAAGCTTTATTTCATTTGTTAGCCGTAACTCATCTTGGACAAACCCGGCAAGTGTGATTAGATTTCCTTTGTTTGCTAAAACATCTGTTCCCGCCTTGTAATTTTTAGTTGCGGAATTATAAGTTGTTCTGTAGATATCCGAACCATCTATCTCACCATGCTTATATTCTACACCGGCCACTATTACGTTATTAGCAAAAGCGGGAATTGTAAAGTTTATGTTAGTTCCGTAGTCGCTTCTGTCAGCGTCAACATCAATTAAATCATAAGAAGAAATTGTTGTTCCGGTTGCTCTGTACTTTTCCATTACACGCAAGTAATTTTCCATTTGGTAGAAAACATTAAGATTTGCTTTTACTCCGGCAATTTCTGTATTCAAAGACAAAGCACCATAATTGGTTTTGTGCTTCATTATATTTTCTTCGCGCACCTTTGTTCCTTGCCCGCGTTCATCATCGTAAAAATTATAGCTCAACAGAATGTTTGTTTTTTCATTCAATGAATAACCTATTTTGGCATCACCGCCATATTCTTTCAAGTTCTGGTTTATACTGAACGCATCGCGGTAAAATTCGCGATATGTATTATAACCATCACTCGTTTTATTAAATCCTGATAATCTGAACCAAAAACCTTCTTCCATCTTTCCGCTGACTGAAACTCTTTCCCCCAGCGTGTTATAAGTGCCATAATTTGCAGCGGCAAAAACAGAGTATCCAAGTTTGCTAGATTTTTTTGAAATGATATTTACAACGCCACCCATTGCATTATTGCCGTAAACAGAAGAGCCCGGACCTTTGAAAATCTCTACCCGCTCAACATCTTCCGGATTAATTCGATTCCAGTTTACAGTTCCCCCGTCGGATTTGTTAATCGGCAATCCATCCACCAACGCCAAAACTCTTCCTTGTTCACCGGCGGTAATTCCGCGAACATTTACAATTGACGAATGAGAAAATATTCCTGAG
>DAIEQT010000181.1 GCA_027347545.1 Ignavibacteria bacterium
CCGATATTGACGGTTTGGAAGTTCTTAAGGAAATCAAAAATACTTTTCCAAATACAATTTGTTTTATTGCTACAGCCTATGCCAGTTACGATACTGCCATTCAGTCAACACGGTTAGGTGCGTTTAGCTACATTCCAAAACCGTTTACGCCCGAAGAATTTATTTACCAAGTAGAACTAGGGATTAAGCAGCGTAAGTTGATCGTTGAAGCTTTGCGCTTAAAACAAGAGCGAGAAGAACAACTTCTTGAGCTAGCGTCGGAAAAATCACGCCTTAATACAATTATCAAAGCAATCAGCGATGGCGTTCTTGTAATCAACAAGAATGTAGAGCTGGTTTATTTTAACTATGCTGCCCTCCGTTTCTTAAATATTCAAGATGTAAAAATTGGGCAGAGTGTAGTAGAAAAACTTCCGGTTGAGATTTCTGAAATCATTGATAAGATAATTGCCAAAGAGAAAATTCTCCTAAAAGCCTACACAACTCAAATTGAGATACTCCCCAACAATGAATTAATTATTGAGGCAGCTTGCACTCCGGTTCCAAATCCGGATGGAAGTCTTGCCGGCGTTGTAATCATTCTTAGCAATGTCACACAATTCAAAAAAATTGAGTTGATTAAAAATCAATTCGTTTCAATGGTCGCGCACGAGCTTAAAACTCCGCTTGCCGCAGTCCAAGGTTTTATCAACATAATTTTAGATGATAGTCTTGGCGTTAATAGAGAAAAACAAAAAGAATATTTATCCCGGTCAACAGTGCGGCTGAAAAGTCTAACGGATTTGGTAAATGATCTGCTTGATATTTCCCGCATGGAATTGAAAACAAAGCAGCGCGAAATTGAAGATGTTGATATTACCGGAACACTTAAGAGCACAATTCAATTCCTCGAATTCGAGATTAAGAAAAAAGAAATTCTGGTTGATACTCATATACAAGATGATCTTCCTACGATAAAAGCTGATGTAAGTGAAATAACCCGTCTGTTCACAAATCTGATTAGCAATGCTATCAAATACAATAAAGAAAGCGGCTCTATATACATTATTGCGCACCAAGTAGAAAATTATGTCATAATAAAAATCCGCGATACCGGAATTGGTATGAAGCCGGAGGAAAAAGACAGATTGTTCAGCGAGTTCTACCGCGCAAAAAATGAAAAGACCCGTGGAATAAGTGGTACAGGTTTAGGACTATCAATAGTTAAAAAAATTGTCGAGTCGTATTACGGTAAAATCGAAGTTGAATCTGTTTTCGGTTACGGAACTACGTTCACAATTCACTTACCAATAAATCAGAACTAAAAGGAGAAAGCTATGGCGCTAATAGCTATCATCGACGACGATCCGGACATTCTGGACGCCAGCTCGCTTGTACTCAAGTCTAAAGGACACGATGTTGTTACAGCCACAAATCCTAAGGATGGCTTGAAGATTATTACGGAAAGAAAACCAAACTTGATTATTCTCGATGTTATGATGGATGAGCCGGATGATGGTTTCTTTCTTGCTCAAAAATTAAGACGGGAAAATATCCAAACTCCTATCTTAATGTACACTTCAGTTTCAAAAGCAATCGGAATGGACTTCAACAAAAGTGAAATGGTTCCGGTTGATGACTTTGTTGAAAAGCCAATCTCTCCGGATGAGTTGGTAGCAAAAGTTGAAACCTTACTTAACAAAGTAGAGGAGAAACGATAATGCTTGTATTAGAAAAAAATGCAATGACCGAGGAAATTGAAATGCTCGTAAAAAAGCATGGCACTTCCCGTTCAGCTCTACTTCCAATTCTTCAAGATATTCAGAGGAAGCACAAACACATTCCGGATTTTGCTCAGCAGGAAATTGCAAGGCTGCTCGATATTCATCCGGTTGAAATTTACAGTGTCATTTCCTTTTACGCGTTCTTAAATACTCATCCAAAAGGAAGAAACATTGTTCGTTTGTGCCAGACTATCACTTGCGATCTCGCCGGAAAAGAAAATGTTGCAAAGGCAATCGAAAGAGAGCTCGGAATTAAGTTCGGAGAAACAACTAAGGATAACAGAATAACTCTTGAATATGTTAACTGTCTCGGAATGTGTGATCAAGGTCCGGCGCTTTTAGTTAATGAAAGAGTTTATCCGAAAGTCTCTCCCGAAAAAGCTATTCAAATCTTGAACGAGATTAAGTGAGGCGATGAATGGAAAAGAAAAATAGAAGTGGAGCGGTAATATTCTCACCTTACGTTAAAGGTGAAGCAATCAAGAAAGTTGTTACAACTAAACGCGAAGATGTTTTGTTCGAACTTCGCGAATCAAAATTGAAGGGAAGAGGCGGCGCCGGATTTCCAACTGCAACTAAGTGGACTCTTGTAGCGGCCGCTGCTGCTGAAGAAAAATATATTGTTTGTAACGCCGATGAAGGAGAGCCGGGAACATTCAAAGATAGAGTTCTATTATTAGAGTACCCGGAATTAGTTTTTGATGGAATGGTTATAGCCGGTTACGTAATTGGTGCTAAGCTTG
>DAIEQT010000385.1 GCA_027347545.1 Ignavibacteria bacterium
CATGGATGCTGTTGACGGAAAAGTTATTAAGAAAATTGTTGAAAGTGGAAAGACAACAGACTTTGAAGAATTAAATGTTTTACATCCTTCAATAGCCTGGGCGCCTGATAACAAGCGAATAGCACTTTCTTCAAAATCCGGTGGTTTTGATGTTGTTGCAATTATCAATACGGAAACTGATGAGAAGGAAGAACTTCCGTTTAAGTTATCATGCATCGAATCTATTAGCTGGTCAAGAGACGGAAACAAATTAGCTCTCGTTGGTCAAACTGCAAGTCAATCAGATATTTATCTTTACGATTTTACGAGCAAACAGCTTACAAATCTTACCAACGATATATTTAGCGATGTTGACCCGACTTGGCTTCCGGATGGTAGCAAAATAATTTTTTCATCTGACAGAGGAAGCAATCTCACGCAAAAAATTTCTAACAAACAGTTTGAAATGAACAAATTCTCTTTCAAGCAGCTTGATCTCTATTCAATTGATATCAAAACTAATAATGTTGATAGACTTACCGATTGGGAGTTTAGCGATGAAAAATTCTCGGCAGTTTCCGGCAACGGCAATGATTTAATTTTCGTTTCCGATAAAAACGGAATTAACAATCTTTACGGAATGAAGTTGAAAAATGGTAAACCGGATTCCAAACCTGTTCCATTAACTAATTCTTTGAGTGAAATTACCCAGCCGTCAATTACTGCCGATGGAAAGAAATTAGTTTTCTCAGCACTTTACAATCTTGGTTACAACATTTTTATGCTTAATAATCTCCCGGAGATGAAGATTGATGGTGATTCGCTCCGTTACACAAATTACATGGGCACTGTAGTTTCTCCAAAGACAGCAAAATTTGATGAGAAAAAAATCGCTGCAGAAAAAGAAGGAACTGAAAAACTAACCCATGAAGTTGCTGCGGATTCCACTTCCAAAGAAGAGCCGTCAAGAATTTTTGTTGGTCAGTATGTTAGTGATAAAAAAGATAAAGCCGATTCTGCCGCTGCCGATTATAGCAAGTATGTTTTTTCAGGCAACGGAGTTGAAAGCGATAGTGTACGAATTGCAAAACGTAACGAAATGTTTAAGGAAAGCCTCGACCCGGATGGCAATTACTTTGTTAACCGATATAAAATTAATTTCTCTCCGGATTTAGTTTACGCTAACGCAGGCTATAGCACTCTTTACGGTTTGTTAGGAACTACAATTCTTTCTTTCAGTGATGTGCTTGGCAATCATCGCCTTATAGGTCAAACCAGCTTACAAATAGATATTAAGAATAGTGATTACGGTCTAGCTTACTTTTATTTGAAAGAGCGAATGGATATTGGGATTCAAGCTTTCCACACTGCCCGCTTTTTATATCAGAGTTCAATTTATGGAGATGAATTATATCGGTTTAGAAGTTTTGGTTTAATCGCCTCAGCAAGTTATCCGTTCGATAGATTCCACCGCTTCGACTTTGGTTTAAGTGTTCTCCGCGTTAGTTCGGAAAATCTTGATAACTATTTAGTTCCGTCCGATCAAAAAACTTTTATTCTGCCCACAGCAAGCTTAGTACAAGATAATGTAATGTTTGGTTATACAGCACCAATCGAAGGCTCGCGTTACAACATTACAGTATTCGGCGATCCGGGAATTACGAAGTCACGGCAAAGCTTTTTCTCTATCACAGGAGATTTTAGAAAGTACTGGCGCTTCTTTTATGATAACGGATTTGCATTACGTTTCTCCGGTGGTTTTTCCGGCGGTGGTAATGCTCAAAGATTTTTTGTTGGTGGAACTGATAACTGGATTAACCGTTCGTTCAAAACCGGAGGTGTTCCAATTTCATCCGCATCAGATTTTGCCTTTCTTTCTCCTGTAATGCCGTTGCGCGGTTACGACTATGCGGAACAATTAGGAACAAAGTACGCATTAATGAATATGGAATTACGTATTCCGATCATAAGATATTTGCTTACCGGCGGACTTCCCCTCTTTTTCCAAAATATTCTTGGTGTGGCTTTTCTTGATGCTGGCTCTGCTTGGGACAATACATCGAAACTTAAATTCATTGGTAAGAACGAGAATGGAGCTACTGCAACTCGCGATTTGCTTTTAGGAACTGGTGTGGGTTTCAGACTTTATATGCTTTTCCTCTGGAAATTAGATATTGCATGGAAATACGACCTAGATAAATTCTCCCCGCCTAGATATTACATCTCAATTGGATTGGACTTCTAATAAAAAATCCGGCTTAGCCGGATTTTTTTTCGCCGCTACCAGAATCTGGTTTACTTGGTTTTGTGCTTGAGCTTTTACTGCTATTGTTTTTGTAATCTGTCTGATAAAAACCGCTTCCCTTAAAAATTGGTGCCGACCCGGCCCCAATTAATCGTTTAACGTTTCCGGAACAAACTGGACAAGTTGTAAGTGGTTCTTCGCTTATTCTCTGGAACTGCTCGAAAGCATGACCGCAATCCAGGCATTTATAATCGTATGTTGGCATATAACACTATTCTATTAATTAATGGCACCAAAAATATGAGTGCAATCTTTAGAAATCAAACTTCTATCTTATTTAGCTAATATTTTGCATATTTGCCTCGAAAAATTTGAAGCTATATGAAAAGAAAACTGCTGTTATCCATTATCCTAATTTTCAGTATCACAGGCTGTCTTGATTATACTCAAGTAACCACAATCAAGACAGACGGTACGGGGACCATGTTTATTCACTATTTTATGAAATGGTCAAGCCAAAGAGATTCCTCACTTGTTGAACAATTGGGCATTTTTAGTAAAGATTCTGTCCAAAAGGAATTCTCTTCAGAGTTTAGCCATGTAAGCAATGTTGAGATTTACAAAGATTACGCCGATAGTACGATTCATGGCAAAGTTGAGCTTTACTTTAACAGTCTTGATTCTCTTAACACAACACCAGCTTTTAGAAAATCGCAATTATCAGTTAAAGACGGCGACCAAAACTCTAAAATATTCTCACAGTTCATTCCTCCAATAGCTACTGGCTTTGGATTAGATAGTAAAGCATTTGCACTTACTTTTGTTTATTACTTACCTGGAGAAATTCTTAGTCATAATGCCACCGAGGCTTATAGAAATAGGCTAACATGGAAATATTCATTAGATGAAGTAGGAATGGGTAAATACATTACTGCGTCTTACCGCCCATTTAAGTTGAAAGAGACCCCGATTTGGATTTATATTATAGCACTTTTAGTGCTATTAGTTGTAATAGTTTACCTTTTTAGTAAAAGGATTAAGTAAAAGGGCATTTTTACTTAGGTGTATTTAATTGACACGCCATGCTCAAATCTTTATATTTGGCGACTAAAATTTTAACTAAAACTTAGAGATTGGCTGTGCATAGGCAACCATTAATTTTTTCGGGTAGTTCAACTAAAAAACTTACCCAAAAAATTTGTGAATATTTGAACTTAAGCCCCGGTAAAGTTGATGTTAAAACATTTAGCGATGGTGAAATTTGGGTTAAGTTCCAAGAAAACATTCGCGGGCGAGATTTATACATTGTGCAATCTACAATGCCGCCTTCGGAAAACTTGATGGAACTACTTATTATGCTGGATGCGGCTAAACGCGCTTCAGCTTCAAGAGTAACCGCTGTTCTTCCATATTTTGGTTATGCAAGGCAGGATAGAAAAGATCAGCCTCGCGTTGCAATTACAGCAAAGTTAGTGGCTAATTTAATTACTACTGCCGGTGCCGATAGAGTTATTACAATGGATTTGCACGCTGCTCAAATTCAAGGTTTTTTTGATATTCCATTTGATCACTTATACGCTTCTCCGGTTTTTTCCGGTCTGTTTGATGAAGAGGAAAGCGAAAATTTAGTAGTGGTTTCGCCTGATGTTGGCGGTATTAAATTAGCACGTTCTTACGCTAAAAGATTAAACGCCGGACTTGTTGTAATT
>DAIEQT010000070.1 GCA_027347545.1 Ignavibacteria bacterium
GGTCGTTATTTTCTTCACGTATTTACAATAATTAAGAAAGGTGGAAAAAATAGATGGACCGGAAGGAATTTCTAACGACAGTGGGTAAAGGAAGTGTTGCTGTATGTGCAGCATGCTTATTAGCAAGCTGCGGGTATGATTCTAGCGGTAACCCAACTGCACCGCAAGCTCCACAGGGTGTTGATTTTACCCTAGACTTAACACAATCTGCTAACCAATCTCTTAGAAATGTAGGTGGTTTCTTAGTGAAAAGCGGAGTAATAGTTGCGCGCATAAGCACTACTGATTTTTCTGCTGTGTCCGCAGCATGTACTCATGAAGGATTTACTTTAGTATACGAACAAGCGGCTGCAAGATTCCATTGTAATAATCACGGTTCCAACTTTTCGAATGATGGAAAAGTGATTAATGGTCCCGCGGCGCAAGCTTTGACCAAGTACAAAACAACTCTCGATGGAAATAATTTAAGAGTATTCAGTTAGAAAAGACTAAAAATATCTCCCTTTTTCAAGATATGCTTAGGGAAGGGAGATTGGTTCCATTATTAAATATGCTTATGATGCAATTAATGACCTCCAGAACGAAAACTCTTTTATTGGCTTGACATTATGAGCCTATCTTACATAAATTTTGCTTAGAAATTTGGAGAAATAGTATAGAGAATTTGTTTACCGCTTTTGAAATTCACTTTTTTGGAAAAGTTTTTTAAATAACTCTAAAGCGTTATGAAAACCAAATTCTCAATAATGTTTCTCTTTTTTGTTTTAAATCTTGCATTTCAAGCTCAAGATTTAAAAGTACTATCCTCAGAAGCCGGATCAATCATTCTTGAGTACCGCCCAATCATTAAAGATACTGTCAATGTTAGTCACAATGGTTCAACTTTTGTTAGGCTTGATATTCCAGGCACCAGCAACGAAAATGGGTGGAAAGCCGGCTTGCCTCAACTGCTTGTAAAACAGCTAAACATTGGTGTACAGACGGAAACCGGGAACACTATTCAGGTTATATCAACTAGCTTTACAACACTTACCGGGCGTTACATTCCAAATCCTACTTTGATTAAGGACAGTACCGGCAATCAGTTTGTATACAACATCATTCCCGATTACTACAAATCAACCGAAACAGAACTGGTAACATTTGGCGATTTTGGTTTGGTGAGAAATCTTCCGGTTCAGTCAATTAAAGTTTACCCTGTGCAGTTTGATGCTTCTTCCAACCAAATAAAAATTTACAACAAAATTGTTTTTAGGATTAATATTGCTTCCTCTTCTTCAAATAAAACAATTGTAAATGATGAAACTCTTAGCTCGTTAATTGTTAATTGGCAAATTGCTAAGAATTGGGGAGTACCGCAGCAGAGTCGTTTACAGAAAGTTTCAAACTCAGTTTTAGCTGACGGCACCTGGTTCCGCTTCGAAACTAACGAAGAGGGCATCTACAAGATTGATAGAACTTTTCTTCAAAATTTGGGTGTAGATGTAAACGCTCTTGATCCCAAGACAATAAAAATATACGGTTACGGCGGCGCGCCTCTTCCTGAAGATTTAAGCAAAACCAACAATAAGGGATTGATTGAAAACGCAATCAAAATTATTGGTGAAGAAGACGGTAAGTTTGATGCCGCTGATTATGTTTTGTTCTATGCAAGACCAACTGATTTTTGGGGATACAACAAAGATTATAGAACGTTGATGCGCACTAAGAATTATTATTCCAAGAAAAATTATTACTGGCTGACTTTCGGAGGAACAACCGGAAAGCGTATTGCGGACAAGGCTTCTCTAAACATTAGTAATGCGGCCCCTCAAACATTTACCCGCGCATTTAAATCTTATGAAAAAGACAGCTTAAATATTGGTGAATCCGGCAGAGAATATTTTGGCGAACAATTAGATGTTAACCTAAAGAGCCGCACATTTATCAATTCTTTAAATGGATGGGTGATCAATACTCCAATCAGCTACACAGTTAGAGTTGCACATACATCAACTTCTATAACCAAGTATAAAATTGAAGAAAGCGGCGGCCAGATATATTCTGCTTCAATTTGGCCAATTGATTCTCACTATGATTATGGTGTTCAAGATTTTGCACAAGCTGTTTATAGAGGCGGATTAACTGATGAAAGAAGTGTTCTAAAAATATCTTTGGTAGAACCAACCGCCAGCACAAAGTTGTATTTAGATTATATAGAAATTAGCTATAATAAATATTTACGTGCTTTTAGCGACAACCTGACAATCTTTTCGAAAGATACTACAGCTTTTCTAGATTATACCTTAACAAACTTCTCTAACAGTGCAATTCAAATATTTGATGTTACAGATTTTTCCAATGTTAAGTTAATTTCAAACTCGGTTATCAGTGGTGGGCAAGCACGCTTCCAAGCCTCTGAAACCAAAGGCAACGTAAGTAAATATTATGCACTTACTTCTAGTGCATACAAAGCACCAACGAATGCAGTAAAGGTAGAAAATTCTAATATACGCGGCACAATTGGGGGCAGTGAACTTATAGTAATCGCTCCCAAAGAATTGAAAACGCAAGCTGAGAGGTACATCAAATACCGGGCAACCGATTCTCCTAACAAGATGAGTGCGCAAGCGTTCTATGTTGATGAAATATTTAATGAATTCTCGGGCGGTGTTTTTGATCCTATGGCAGTACGCGACTTTATTAAATTTGCCTATGATAACTGGCAGCAAAAGCCGGCTTATGTTTTGCTTTTTGGAGACGGTACTTATGATTATATGAACACGATGAAGAATAATATTAATCTTGTACCTACATATCAAACACAAGAATCATTAAGCCAAATAAGTGCCTATACTTCGGATGATTATTTTGTTCGTGTTTCCGGTATAGATTTGAAATCCGATTTGGCAATCGGTCGAATTTGTGTCCAATCTGCTAAAGAAGCAGACATCGCGATTGACAAGATCATTAGTTATGAGACAGTACAGAGTAAAGGAGATTGGAGAAATTCAGTTACATTAGTTGCAGACGATGGTCCCGCCGGTATTGGCAACGATGATGGAAGTCTACATACTTCGCAGTCGGAAAACTTATCAAACGAAATATTGCCTAAATATTTATTCCAGGATAAAATTTATTTGGTAGCTTATCCCACAATGTATGTTGGAAATGGCAGAAGAAAACCTGATGTAAACAAAGCCATTTTGAATTCTATTAACGGCGGCACTTTGATACTTAATTATATTGGTCACGGCAGTCCGGAACTTTGGGCTCACGAAAATGTATTTGAAAAGACTACCTCGATTCCTCAATTAAAAAACCCAAATTATTTTTTCTTAACTGCTGCTACTTGCGATTTTGGTAAGTATGATGATCCTGTTGAACAGAGCTCCACAGAAACAATGATGAATATGAAAGATGCCGGATCAATATTAACTTTTACTGCATCCAGGATAGTATTTTCGCAGTACAATGCTACGCTGAACGACTCTCTTTATACAAATCTATTCCGGATAAGAGACGCAAATAATCTACCACTTAGAGTTGGTAAAGCGTATTTCCTAACCAAGCAGTACATGGTTGAACGGGAAAATGATGAAAAGTTTCATTTATTTGGTGACCCAACTATAAGACTTAATTTGCCGGTTTTACCGGTATCAATCGATTCTGTAAATGGGAAAGGAACATCATCTCAGATTCAAATTAGTGCTTTGAGTAATGTTAAAATAAAAGGAAGTGTACGCAACGAAGAGGGAAAGGTTAATCCACTAAATGGAGAAGTTGTTCTCACCGTTTACGATTCCGAAAGAAGTGTTTTCTTTAAAGAAATGGAATACTCAGTTAAACAACAAGGCGGTTTAATTTTTAAAGGCAGAGCTACGGTAAGCAATGGTCGGTTTGAAACTGAGTTTGTAGTGCCAAAAGATATTGCTTATGAAAACAAGAACGGAAAGATTGTTGCCTATGTTTCGAGTTCAACAACTGATGGGGTTGGGTACTCGGGTAATATTGTTGTTGGCGGTACTAACCAGAACCAGCCAAATGATAATAAAGGTCCGGAAATTGAAATCTTTTTTGACGACACAAACTTTGAGAGTTCTTATTTAGTAAACCCTAGCTTTACTTTGATTGCAAAACTGAAAGACCAAACCGGCTTAAATACAACCGGTACCGGAATTGGGCATAAGCTGGAAGCTGTTCTGAATGATGATGCTGCAAACACTTACGATCTCACAAATAATTTTGTCGGCGATTTAAACTCCGGCGGTAAATCCGGCTTGGCGAAATATACTTTTAACTCTATGCCGCAAGGCGATTACAAAATAAAAGTGAAAGCTTGGGATGTTTTTAATAATTTTTCGTTCCAGGAAGCGGCGTTTACGGTTGTATCAGCAGATAAAGGAATTGTAATCCGGGATGTTGTTAATTATCCTAATCCAATGACTTCGAATACAACTTTTACGTTTCAGCATAATTATAGTTCTGCATTCAACACTAAAATAAAAATTTATACCATTGCCGGAAGATTGATTAAAACAATTGAAGAAAATGATTTGCTCGAAAAATTTGTGAAGATTGATTGGGACGGACGTGACGAAGATGGGAACCAAATTGCAAACGGAACTTATCTTTACAAGTTAATTGTGGAATCCGCTGATGGAAGTTTCAAAGACAATATTCTAGGTAAACTAGCTGTAATCAAATAAGGTTTGTCATTCTGATCCCGCCAAAAGCGGGGAATGCCGAAGGCATCCCTTCGGGAGAATCTCAGTGAAATTTAGATTGAGACGTTTCGTCCCAAAGAAAGGGACTCAACATGACAAGTAATAAATAAAAATGACATTAATCCTTGGAGGAACAAATAAATGAAAAGAATCTCGATGCTGATGATTGTATGTGCAATGTTTTTCTCAGCAAATATTATTAAGGCTCAGGGTGAAGCCGCTGTACCGTTTCTAATTCTAGCGCCGGATTCTCGCGCCGGCGGACTTGGAGAATCCGGAGTTGGCTTGGCTGATAATTCGGCTGCTATATTTTGGAACCCGGCTGGTATTGCATTCTTAACCGGTTCGGAAGTTAGCATTACACATAGTAACTGGCTGCCGCAATTCAACTTAGATATTTTTTATGACTATGCAACTTACCGTCAATATATTGAAGATATAAGCGGAAGTGTAACAGCAAGCGTAACCTATATGAACTATGGCGAATTTGTCCGCACGCTTTCAAACTCGCCGGACCCGGTTGGAAAATTTCGTTCGTTCGATGCCGCTCTTACTCTTGGCTATTCTACTAAGCTAAGTAACGATTGGGGCTTGGGCTTCAACTTTAGACTTATACACAGCCGCCTGGCGGATAAACCAACAGAACAAGAACAAGGCTCCGGAGTTGCTACTTCCGTTAGCTTCGACGTTGCCGCTATGTGGAGACCGCAAAATTTTGAACTTCCACTCATTGGTGATTTAGGTAATAAATTTAGTTTTGGTGCAAACCTCAGCAATCTTGGTCCCAAAATTTATTACATAGATCAAGCTCAGGCTGATCCAATCCCAACAAACTTCCGTTTTGGTTTTGCTGTTAGACCATTTGAAGATGAATACAACTCTCTTACATGGACTTTGGATTTCAGCAAATTGTTAGTTGATAAAGGTAAGACAAACATTAAAGATGGAATTACCGGAGAAGATACATCTACAGTAATCTCAACAACAAAAAGAAAAGATTGGTATCAAGCAATCTTCTCTGCTTGGGGAGATCAATCATTAGGTGAAGAGCTAAGAGATATTGTTACATCAACAGGATTAGAATACTGGTACGGCAACATGAAAGAAGGTTTTATGTTTGCTCTTAGAGCCGGTTTATTCTATGAGGACCCCGCTTTTGGTAACAGAAAATTTATGACTCTCGGCGCTGGCATTCGTTACGACTTGTACGGATTTGATTTCAGTTACATTACTACAGATGTATTTAAGGGAAGCGAGAATCATCCCCTTTCCAACACACTTCGCTTTACACTTTCGATGAACTGGGGCACTAAGAGCGAATCTACTTTAGGATTTCCAAGAGGCATTTAACCTAAATGAAAAACTTAGTTGGGTTTCTAATATTGATACTAGGATTGGGCAGCATTACTGCCCAATCTTATAATAAGCGCTTTGCTGTTCCGCAAAATCAATTGCAAAGTATTTCATCTTCGGATACGCTCAAGATTTTAGCCGTTATGGTTGATTTTCAGGAAGATAAGTATGATGCGACAATTGGAACGGGAAAATTTGGTTCTCACTATTCCAAAGTTTATGGCGACACAATTCTCGATCCGCTTCCTCATAATGATGAATATTTTGCAGATCATCTTTTGTTCGCGAAGAATTACTTTAAGAAAGTTTCCGGCGGGAAACTGAATTTAGCTTACAAAGTTTTGCCGGAAGTGATTACTGTCTCTAAAACAATGCGCGAGTATGTGCCTCAATACAAATCCACGGACTTATCTCCGCTTGGCAAATTTTCTGAAGAGGTTTGGAAACTTGCAGATCAGAAATTTTCCAACGTGAAGTTTTCTGATTATGACTTGTTTGTAATCTTCCACGCCGGAGTTAGCAGCGGCTTGGATTTAGGAACCTTTTCGATTGACAGAAATATGCCTTCGCTTTACTTAAGCACTTCTTCACTTAAAAATATTTTTGGAACATCGTTCACCGGCTTTGCAACAAAAAGCGGCCCAATTAAGAATAGTTTGATTTTGCCCGAAACAGAATCGCGTGAGCAAACTTATATTGATAACTCTGTTGGCTTGCTTCAGATTACAATCAACGGTGCACTTGTCTCAAACATCGGCAGCCATCTTGGTTTGCCCGATTTGTTTGATACGGAAACTGGTAAAAGTGCAATTGGCAGATTCGGTTTGATGGATGGACAAGCTATTGTAGCTAATAATGGAATGTTTCCGCCGGAGCCATCTCCTTGGGAGAAAATGTATTTAGGTTGGGAAGAGCCTAAAGAAATTTCTTTAGCTGGAGGAAGAATTAATGTATCTGCAAGAGAAACGGCTTTAGCAGCAGATTCAACACTCTTAAAGATCCCACTCAGCTCAAAAGAATATTTTTTAGTTGAAAACCGCCAGCAAGATGCTAAGAAAGATGATTTAATACTTACTGTAAAAAAGGATACGATTAATAAAGTAACGAAGGAGAAGGATACCTTTATTTACAAAAAGACAATTCAAAAAGACACAAGCGGACTTTTCAATTTTCAGCCCACTGATATAAAAGGCGGAGTTGTTATAGATGTTTATGAATTTGATGCGGCGGTTCCCGGAGATGGAATTGTTATTTGGCATATTGATGAAAACGTAATTAATTCAACAATTGCGGAAAATAAAATCAACGCAGATTTAAACAAGAAGGGCGTTGATGTTGAAGAAGCCGACGGCATACAAGATATTGGTGAAACTTTTTCTTCCGTATTTGGTTCATTCATTGGAGAGGGAACAAAGGAAGATTTTTGGTTCAAAGGAAACAAAGCAAAATTTTACAAGAATACTTTCTCACCGACTAGTAAGCCGAATACAAATTCTAATTTAGGCGGCAACAGTTTAATTACAATTGATTCTTTTTCCGAACTTAGCAATAAGATGAGTTTTAATGTTAAATACCAAAGTGGAAGCTTGAGTTTATTGAATAGGAATACACTTGCTCAGCTAAATTCTCCCAGCTCATTTGTGTTTCATAAAAGTGGTTCAGTAGGGATAGTAGAACATAACTATGTTTCTGTCAAAGATAAATCTGATTTGCTGACTTATGATGTTGATAGTGGCTTTATAAGCAGAATTTTTAACTTCTCTGATTTTGATTTGGCAGTCGGGCATCATACCGAAATTAATATTACAACTGTTATTGGTGTAAAGGATAAAGCTTTATCTTCAGCATACGTTGGTTATATCTGGCAAAGAATTGTTAGCTTGCCTTCAACTGCATCCACAGGAGCTGTTCTGCAAACTGTAGGCGGTAATACTGCTAATATTTTTGTAGGTGCTGTAGATGGAAGTGTAATGTCTGTGGACTATAGGTATTTACTTGGATACCCTGTCACTGATCCAATCAAAACGCAAAAAGTGATAAACGAACCAATAAAACAAATAGTTGTCAACCAGAATAAGATTGCTGTAATCAGCGCAACTCACTTTATAGATACCGATGGAAATATAATCTCAATTCCAGATTCAAGTAGAATGTTAGCAGTAATTCAAAATTCTAACGGAAAATTGACAAACATAATTCTTTCCGAAAGGAATACTTTCTATGTAGTTGAAGATGGTAAAATTTCAAATACCTTCACGGTAAGGACATCCAACAAAATAAGCGGTTTTTCATTGGTTGATTTTAAGAGTAGTGGTTATTCTAATATTCTTATTGCTGACGGCAAGTACATAAAGGCTTATTCACTAAATGGAGTTCTTGAAGATAACTTCCCGCTGAATTCGCCGGATGAAAGCGAATTTATTTCAGCGCCCATTAGCGCTGACATTAACTATGACGGATATGTTGATTTAATAGCAACTGCTTCTAACGGAAATGTTTATTGCTTTGATGGCAAAACAAAAAACGCAATTAGATTTTCAACATCCTTTGGTGGAAAAACCAATTTGACTCCTTTGTTAGTTAATTATGATACCAAACTGGTTGTCACCGATACAAAAAACATTGCCGCTTTAATTGGAATGGACAGTAATAAGCTATTAAGTGTTTATTCAATCTCTTCTGATTCCTTGAAGAATTCTTGGTCGGCAAAAAATGTGAACTTTACCAACAATAATTTGTTGATCTCGTCTGTTAAGTTTGAGCCAAGTACAGATTTCTTCCCGACAACAAAAGCATACAGCTGGCCAAATCCGGTTTACGGAAGTTCAACTAAGATTCGTTACTACGTTTCGGAAAACTCTACTGCAACCGTAAAGATTTTCGATCTCTCCGGCGCGCTTGTAACATCACTTAGCGGAAATGCTATTGGCGGAATGGATAATGAAATTGAGTGGGAAATTGGCAAAGTTCAGAGTGGTGTTTATTATGCTAACCTCGAAGTGGTAAGCTCTAGCGGTAAATCAGCAAACAAAATTATCAAGATTGCGGTGATCAAATAATCCATGCGAAAAATAATTTTAATATTCCTTCTCACGTTGTCTCCGCTTTTTGCGCAGTACAATGAATACAATCCGGATTATAACTGGCTGACAATTAAAGGGAAGCACATCCGCGTTCATTATCACGAAGAAGCCGAGCGCACTGCAAGAGTTGTAGCCAAAATTGCCGATGAAGTATGGGAGCCGATAACTTCTCTTTATCAATACGAACCGGAAACAGTTGATTACATTATTAAAGACATTGATGATTACTCCAACGGCGCTACTTACTTCTTTGATAACAAGATTGAGATTTGGGCTTCATCGCTGGATTTTGATTTACGCGGAACTCACAACTGGCTTCGCAACGTAATCTCTCACGAGTTTACTCACATGGTGCAGATTCAATCTGGCTTAAAATTTTCCCGCACGCTTCCGGTTTTCTATTTGCAGTTTTTAAATTATGAAGACAAACGCCGTCCCGATATTCTTTACGGCTTTCCAAATTTTATCGCGTCATATCCAATTCCGGGAATAAACGTTCCATCCTGGTTTGC
>DAIEQT010000440.1 GCA_027347545.1 Ignavibacteria bacterium
TGCAGTTCTGAAATATCCATTGGCATGGGTTGTTCCTATTGATTTGTTAGAGCTTGATTTGACTAAAAATGAGTTTTAACTCGGGGTTAAAAATTTATTGATTAATGAATTATTGTTTTGCAGAATACTACTGAGGCACGACGAAAAATTATACTCCGCCGGTCTTAATGTCAAGTCTTTTTTCAAGTATTTTAGATTTTATTTCACCTAAGAGATACATACTTCCAAGCAAGACTAGACAAGCATTCTCGTGTTTTGCCTTAAATCGCTCTATAAAAAGTGCGGGTTCACTAAGCGGTTCTAACTTTATTTCAGTTCCTTTCGTCAACTCAGCTATCTCTGAATACTTTGCCGCACGTTCATCTTCAATTGAAGTAAAGAAAATTTTATGGAAAAAAGGAGTTAAACTTGTGAGCATCGTTAGTATGTTTTTATCCCGCATGGCACCAAAGATTAGAACTCTTTCGGAAGAATCAGCATACTCTTTTTTGAACTCATTTAAAAAAGACTCAACGCCTTCCGGATTATGTGCCGAGTCAAAGATTACTCTGGGATTCTCATTATAAATCTCGTAGCGACCTTCAATTTTGCTATTCTGAATTACTTTGGCAATTCCTTTGGCAATTAAGACAAAACTGGCTTTCGGGATTGCTTCCGTAATTGCTTTTACAGCCAAAGCTGCATTATTAAGCTGATGAATACCTCTCAGTGGAGTTTCGTAAATATTGAATTGCGCAAGATTGGATTGAACTGTTAAACAATCCTTACCTTGAAAAGCAAAATCATTAGCACGATAAATATCGCTGCCGGTTTCAACTGCCTTTTGCGTTATAACTTTTTCCGCCTCATCCGGTAGTTTGCCGATAAACACCGGCTTACCTTTTTTTATTATTCCGGCTTTTTCAAACGCTACTTTTGCCAGTGTATCGCCAAGATGAGCGGTGTGTTCCAAACTTATAGATGTAATGATTGATGCGACCGGATCTATCACATTTGTAGCATCAAGCCTTCCTCCCAATCCGGTTTCTATAACTGCATAATCCACTTTCTGCGCTTCAAAATACTTGAATGCAAGCGCGGTTGTTAGTTCAAAGAACGTGGGTCTCTCTTTGTCAATATATTCATCAAGCTTGGAAACAAACTCGACAATTACTTCATCCGGGATTTCTTCACCATTTACTTTTATTCGTTCATTAAATCTTACAAAGTGAGGCGAAGTGTATAAACCAACTTTATAGCCATGTTCCATTAAAATTGATGCGATAAATGAAGAAGTACTTCCCTTTCCGTTTGAACCGGCAACATGAAAACATTTTAATCCAAGATGCGGATTCCCAATTTGTTCAAGGAGTTTTAATGTGCTTTCTAATCCAAGCTTAATTCCAAATTGGTGAAGCGAGAAAAGTTTTTCTAATGCGGGTTTTAATTCCATTTTATATCTGATATGAGCCAATCATCTCAGAAAGTTTAGCAATTTTTTGCTGTTCACAAAACTCGGCAAGACCATCTACAATTTCATTACCGATGTTTGGATTTATAAAATTAGCAGTCCCAACTTGGATAGCAGAAGCGCCTACAATCATAAACTCAGCAGCGTCTTTCCAGTTCATTATTCCGCCAATACCAATAATTGGAATATCAACATTTCTTTTTATCTCTAATACTTTGGCGATAGCTACTGGCTTAATTGCTGGACCGGAAAGTCCGCCTGTGATATTCTTAATTTTGGGTCGCTTCGTATAAATATCGAATGAAGCACCAACGAGTGTATTGATAGCAGAAACTGCATCTCCGCCTTCTTTCTTTACAATCTCAGCAAAGTCAGCAATCTTAGGAACGTTCGGCGAGAGTTTTATGATAATCGGTTTATTTGTTGCTGCTCTTACTTGTTCAGTAATTCTTCCAACAGATGAGAGATCGTTTCCAAAAATTAATCCGCCTTCTCTAACGTTTGGACAGGAAACATTTATTTCAAACGCCTGTATTGTTTCTTCGCTTGTCAGAATTTTTACACACTCAACGTACTCTTCAATTGAACTAGCTGCTATGTTGCAAATGAGTGTTGTATTTAACTCCTTCAAGAAAGGAATTTTCTCTTTGATAAATACTTCTACGCCAACATTTGCCAAGCCGATAGCGTTTAACATTCCGGAAGGTGTTTCAACAATTCTCTGAGGTGGATTTCCCTTTCTTGGTTTCAACGAAAGTGATTTTGTTACAATTCCACCAAGCTTGCTGATATCAGTTAACTGAGAAATTTCATTTCCATAACCAACAGTTCCGGAAGCCAACAATACCGGATTCTTCAATTTGAGCGAGCCGATGTTTACCGAGAGATCAATATTGCTCATAACTTAATCTCCTTAGCTTCGAAAACCGGACCATCTTTGCAAACAAGTTTGTAACCTTCGCCATCAGTTGTTTCCACTGGACAGCCCTGGCAAATACCAAAACCGCAAGCCATTGCGCATTCAATCGAAATCTGGCAATCGTAATTTCTTTCTACACAAATTTGCTGTAGCGCTTTAAGCATTGGATTTGGTCCGCAAGAAAAAATTCGGAAGGAGTTCAAATTATTCTTTTCTATGTAGCTCGTGAGCAATTCAACTACTGTTCCTTTAAATTCAAGTGAGCCATCGTCTGTTGCAACTTGAACATTTTGCAAGTCTTCCGTTAAAATTAAACTTGAATTACGGGCGCCAACAAAGCTTGCAATCTCTTTCTTATCTAACTTTGAAGTTAAAAATGGGAATGGAGCCGAGCCTAATCCGCCGGCAACAATTAGTGCTGTAGAGTAATTTCCTTCGTAACTAAACCCATTACCAAGCGGTCCAAGAATATCGAGTTCGTCGCCAAGTGCTTTTTCAGATAGTATTTTTGTTCCTTCGCCATGTATATCAAACAGAAAATAAATTGAATCGCCTTCTACATTTGAAATGCTAAATGGTCTTCTCAGCAAAGGGAAATCGCTTTCCGATACTTTTATATTACAAAACTGTCCAGGCTTAGCAAGCTTTGCAATTTTTGGTGAGAGCAATCTTATTTGAAATATTCTTGTGCCTAATTGTCGTTTAGCTTCTAATATTGATTTTTCAATCAGCAAGTGTAATTCTCTGGGATAGGTTAAATGGTTCTTACGATTTAAGATACTTCTCTTCAATAGCTTTAATTTTATCAAGCCGGCGTTGATGGCGGCCGCCAAGAAATTTGGAACTTAGCCAAACATCGGCAACAGATTTGATTGTTTCATCGCCGAGAGCTTTAGCGCCAATAACTAAAACGTTGGCATTGTTATGTTCTCTAGAACTTCTCGCGCTGAACTCGTTATAGCAAGTCGCGGCTCTGATACCGGGAATTTTGTTCGCGGTTATGCAAGATGGAATTCCGGTTGCATCCAAAATAATTCCAAAACCAACT
>DAIEQT010000447.1 GCA_027347545.1 Ignavibacteria bacterium
CCTCAGCCATGTTTGGTATACTTTGCCAATTGCCTAGGAAATTACCACCCGATGATTGAGCACCACATTCTAAAATGTGCCCTGCTACAGTTCCAGCTGACATAAGATCATAATTAGTTTTATCCCAGCCAAATTCATAAATCATCGGTGCTAAAGTAAGTCCGGTGTCAGTAGTCCTTCCGGTAATTACAATATCAGCGCCTTTTTGAAGAGCTTCAACAATCGGCATAGCGCCAAAGTAAACATTGGCACTCAACAATTTATCCTTAACAGAAATAACTGACTCGCCCGTTTCCATGTTATTGAGTTCGCAGCCGGAAGCAATTATTTCATCAATGCGGTCTTTTATATTATCGCCTACTACAATAGCTACTTTCAAATCCGAGATGCCGAGATTCTTTGCAACATCGAGCACAGCTTCTGCGCATGCTTCGGGATTAACTCCGCCGCCGTTTGTAATCACCTTAATATTTTTTGCTTTGCAGATCGGCAGAATTCTCTGCATCAATTCCGGAATATCGCGTGCGTAACCAAACTTTGGATTTTTATTTTTCTGTTTCTGCAGAATAGACATTGTTACTTCGGCAAGGTAATCCATCACCAGATAATCAATTTGTCCTTCCGAAACTTGAGTGAAAGGAGCGTCTATCAAATCGCCCCAAAATCCTTGTCCGGATGCAATTCTAATTTTTTCTTTCATCACCGTACAGTTTTGTTAAATGGAAAATATTCAAAGGTTGGATAACTTCAAACTATTGATATTTGGCGTGCGATTTCTTCCGCTACATTTTCGGGATTGGAATTTTCATCCATATTTAGCCAATTTATTCTCTCATCCCTTCTAAACCAGGTAAATTGCTTTTTAGCGTAGCGTCTTGTGTTCCTTTTAATCAATTCTACAGCACGTTCCAAAGATATTTCATCATTTAGAAAAGAAATTATTTCTTTATAGCCTACAGTGTTCAGCGAATAAAGTTCTTTGGAAAATCCCATAGCAAGTATTTCTTTAACTTCATTCTCTAATCCTTGCTCAATCATTCTAGCAACACGCGCATCAATGTTTTTGTAAAGTGTTTCTCTTTCCCAGTTCAATCCGAATTGAACGAACTTAAAATCCAAATTTCTTTCAAACTCATTTTGGTGTTTCCATATCGGCTCACCGGTCAGATGAAAAACTTCGAGCGCACGAATTACACGTTTCCAATTTTGCGGAAGCATTTCATCAGCACTTTTGGGATCAACCTTCTTTAGTTGTTCATAAATAAACTCGTTGCCGAATTTTTCCCTCTTCTCATATAATTCTTTCCGGTAATCAAAGTCAGTTTCCACTGTGTTCATAATACCATCAACCAAAGCCCGTATGTATAAGCCGGAACCGCCAACAACTATTGGAGTTTTTCCCTTACCAAAAATTTTTTGAATTGTCTCAATGGCTTCAACTTCAAACTTGCTTGCGTTGAATTCTACATCCGGTTCAAGTTCATCAATAAAATGATGGTTAACTTTTTGTAATTGTTCTTTGGAAGGTTTAGCAGTTCCGATTGTTAAGTGCTTGAAAACCTGGCGGCTGTCGGCAGAGATTATTTCCCCATTAATTTTCTTTGCAAGAGAAATTGCAACTTCTGTTTTGCCGGAACAAGTTGGTCCGGCAATTACAATAACTATTCTTTCCATCCTTCTTTACCAATTAATGGTACGAAAGCAAAGTAGGGCGCTTCACGAGTTTCGAATTTGTCTTCACTAACTTTGGTTAAAATTTTCATCGTCTGCGTTGTTTTATCGCCAACGGGAATAATCATCTTGCCGCCAACGGATAACTGCTTTTTCAAATTTTCCGGAATAGTTGGTCCGCCGGCAGTTACAATAATTCCATCGTAAGGCGCAAACTCACTCCAGCCGATAGTCCCATCGCTGCAACGCGCCGCAATTTTATAGCCGAGCTTATCAAACAATTTTAGCGTTTGATTGTAAAGATCAAATTGCCTTTCGATTGTAAATACTCTCACACCTAATTCACTAAGTATTGCCGCTTGAAATCCCGAGCCAGTTCCAATTTCCAAAACTTTCAGCCCCGGTTGTGGATTTAACGCTTCGGTCATATAAGCAACCGTGTATGGCTGAGAAATTGTCTGCCCTTGTCCAATCGGCAAAGCAACATCTTTATAAGCATTAAAGCGCATAATTTCCGGCACAAACAAATGGCGTTCAACTTTTCTGAATGAGGCAATGACATTTTCATTCTTAATGCCGCGTGTTTTTAAAACTTGTATTAGTTCTTCTCTTTCGTTCTCAAACATTCTTTTTTCTGTTTAAATTAGCGCTGCAATAATAACGATTGTAAAAGAATTTTTTACGATAAGGATAAAAAATGATTGAGACACTTGGCGGCGCGTTTTTAATTGCGCTTATGCGCATAACTGATGTAACCATTGGCACCTTCAGAACAATAATGGTTGTGCAAGGAAGAAAATATCAAGCAGCGGCAGCCGGCTTTTTTGAAGTTCTAATCTGGATTTTTGCCATGCGCTATATTGTTCAGCACATGGATAATATGTACAATTTGCTCGGCTATGCAACCGGATTTGCACTCGGAAACATTTTAGGTGTTACACTAGAAGAAAGAGTTGCACTTGGTTATATACAAATAAATATTGTTTCCCGCCATAAGACTGCCGAAATTGCCGAACAGCTAAGAATTAAACAATATGGTGTAACCATTTTACCGGGTGAAGGGAAATCAGGTGAGATTTCAATTCTAATTGCTATTATTAAACGAAAATTCCTCAAAGATTTAATGAATACTGTAGAATCAATTGATAAACGGGCATTTATAACTGTGCAAACCTCGCGTCCTTATCGGGGATTTATGCATGGCTCGCGTGTATAATTTTTTAAGAACGAATTTGCGTTGAAATGGCAACAGTATTATATTTCGCCCGTTAAAAATGTGTTCTTGATATGTTGATCTGCGGGAATAGTCAGCCAAAGGCTGATAAACTCAGTTGCTTGTCCGCCTCTGGTGGAGTAGAGCGCAGTCCCAATAAGATCAAGATTGATGTCGCGGGTTTTTTTGGTAGAAAGTTAATTGTTCATATAAAGTTTGATCTGCGGGAATAGTTAGCCAAAGGCTGATAAACTCAGTTGCTTGTCCGCCTC
>DAIEQT010000473.1 GCA_027347545.1 Ignavibacteria bacterium
CATTAAAAGTGTATGATGTTCTGGGAAGAGAAGTTGCAACGCTAGTTGATGAGTTTAAGAACGCTGGTAATTATAATTCTCAATTCCTCGCCTCGCGAGACGCGAGTCGAAGCGGGTCAATTCGCAATTCCTCGACGCGAGTCGGAGCGGGTCAATTAGCTTCCGGCATTTATTTCTACCGTTTGCAAAGCGGCAGCTACAGCGAGACAAAGAAATTGATTCTGATGAAATGAGAAAATGTCAAAGGTGAGACGTGAGAAGTGAAAGGTTAGGAAATATATTTCACTTTTGACTTTTCACCTTTGACGTTTCACTTTTCTTGTCTCCCGTTTCACCTACTCAAACACAATCGTCTTTTTTCCAAATGGAAGCACACGGTTTGCTAAATGATACTTTACTGCCTTCGCTAAAACCGAGCGCTCTAATTCCCTTCCCTTGCTAATCAAATCTTTCAAAGAATCTTTGTGAGAAATTCTTGCTACGCCTTGCTCAATAATCGGTCCTTCATCCAAATCGGCAGTAACATAATGGCTTGTAGCGCCGATTATTTTAACACCTTTCTCGTAAGCCTGGCGGTAAGGATTAGCGCCAATAAACGCCGGCAAAAACGAGTGATGAATATTGATAATCTTAAATGGAAATTCCCTCTCACACTCATCTGAGAGAACTTGCATATAGCGGGCTAATATAACCGTATCAACCTCATTCTCTATCAGCAGTTTCAGTTCAGCCGCTTCCGCTTCTCGTTTATTTTGGCTAACAGGAATTAAGTGAAATGGAATCTTGTATTGCGCCGCAAGCGGTTCTAAATCAGGATGGTTGGAAACAATAAGCTTAATGTCGGCTTCAAGTTCGCCAATGCTGTTAAGCCAAAGAATTTCTTGCAAGCAGTGTTCATACTTAGAAACAAAAATTGCTGCTTGATGCTTCTTATCGCTATAAAATATTTTATAATCTGCAGAAAACTTCTCGGCTAATTGAGTAAATTCTAACTCAAACTCATGCCGGTTGAGTTTTACTTCTTCTGTATCCCACTCAACGCGGGTAAAAAACATATTCTCTTCTTTCTCAACATGTTCATCAAGATTAAGAATATTTCCGCCCCGCTGAAAAATGAATTGAGAAATTTGTGCTACCAATCCTTTTCTATCGGCACAGGATAAAAGCAAAGTTGCTATTAATTGTGTTTTTTCAATCATTTAATTACCCGTAAGAAATAAGCCGTGAGAAGTGAAAGGTCAAACGTGAGATACCAAACCCGTTAATCTTTTCACCTTTCACTTTTCATCTTTTCTTTTTTGTCTTCCGTTTTTCGTTTATCCTTTCCCGTTTATTTAGCTTCTCCGCCAAACTATTTTATCACCTTCTTTAATACCAATTCTATCAGTATATCCCGCATTAACCTCAACAACAAACTGCGCGGGTTTAACAGAGGGGAGAGAAGTATCATCAAACGGTTTTGCGTTCTTTACAATCTTAACAATCTCCATTTTAGAATTAACATAGAGAATATCAAGCGGAAGGATTGTATTGTGCATCCAGAATGATTGCGGTTCTTCCGTATCAAAAATGAAAAGCATTCCTTGACTCTCTGCCATTTTGTTGCGGAACATTAATCCGGTTGAGCGCTGCTGATTATCATCGGCAATTTCAATTTCAATTTGGGCGATTGAATCGCCATCTTTATTTGTGAAAGAAAGATCACCTTCCTTGGTAAACGAGTAAGCTGCTTTTCCGTTCAAGGCATTTTCCAATTCCGGATTTACCGGCGTATTAGTTAATAGTAAATTTGATAAAACAAAATATGCTACAAAAGCAACCAAAACGATTACAACAGTGATTTGCATAAATCTGTTTTTGCTCATCTGCTTTTTTGAGATCTGCTTGTTTTTAGGCATAATAGTTAATCTGTAAATTGGTTATGAAATTGTTGCCGGCTTTGTACTAGCATAGCTATTTCTGTAAAGCTAACAACACTAATTTAAGAATTTTCAAAAGGAATTCATGAATACGAGAATCATTTTACGCCAGGAAATAAAACTTAGTTCCGTACAAGAGAAAATGATTGCCAGCGGCTGGGGTGAAAAAACTCTCGACAACTCCGTTGTTGAAAGGATGACATACCTTTCCGATGGACTAAAAATTAACGGCTATTTGGCGTATCCAAAAGATCAATCAAAAAAATATCCTTGTGTTATTTGGTGCCGTGGCGGCATTGGCAACGCCGGAACTATTGATGAATTTAACGCACGTGGAATTTTTGGACAAATTGCGAGCTGGGGTTATGTAGTTTTTGCTTCGCAGTACCGGGGAAATGCCGGAAGTGAAGGCAAAGATGAATTTGGCGGCGGTGATGTTAACGATGTAATAAATATAATTCCTCTCGCTGAAGAAATTGAGTGTGCCGACAAAAACCTTTGGGGAATTGAAGGCTGGAGCCGCGGCGGAATGATGACTTATCTTGTCCTAACCCGAACTACGGTTTTTAATGCGGCAATTGTTATTGGCGGAATTGCTAATCTTAGATGCAACGCAGACGAAAGCAAATTCATGAAGCATTTGTACAAACACACAATGGGAAAAGATTCGCTCGAAGATTTTAGAGATGAATGTGAATCGCGCTCAATAATTAATTTTCCGGAAAGACTCTGCAGAACAACTCCTTTACTGCTACTGCACGGAACAGCCGATGACAGAGTATTTGTACACGATTCAATTGATTTATCGGAGAAACTGAAAGCTATTAAACATCCGCATGAGCTTGTTTTGTTTGAAGGTGGAGATCACTTTTTGAAAAAGCACCGCGTTGAAGTAACCAAACTGAGAAAAGAGTGGTTGGAGAAATATCTAAAACAGTTTTAATTCGACTTCTTTTTTTGAAGCGCCGAAAACAATTTTAAGAACATCGTACTTCTTCAGTTCATTTCTAATCGTGAAAATATTTTTGCCAAGTGAAGCGTTTTCCTTTTTTAGTAATGAAAATACTTTACCTTTGCCGCCAAAAATCTCTATCGTTTGCTCTTCGCCGCATTGAATTACAACTAATGCGCTCTTATCAGATTCCTTTATCAATAGCGGCTGGCGAACTGTTTCGTTAAGCTGAGCTAATTCTTTCATCAAAGGAATTTCCACCTTAATGGCATCAGATGACTCAATACTTTCATTCCACAGTTTATTTACTGATTTCACACTGAAGAAATAATTTACCTTTTTCGGTTTATCAATTGCGAGCGTTACGCTCGTACATGGCGCCGGAACAACGTCAAACAAATATTCCGTTAACGGCTCCGAGTTGCTTCGCGGAAGATTATATATCGCAAAATAATTTACACTATCGTTTGGATTACTACTTTTCTCAACTTCCCAATTCAATGTGAAAAGATTACTTCCGGTTTGCTGATTCAAAGACAAACTAACCGGCGCCGGAGGATATGTTACTTGCAGCCAAGGCATTGCAGCCGGGAAAGTTTTGTATTGATAAGAAGGAAAGTTTACATCTTTAATATGCTGATAGCGGAAGAATGAAACTCCATCGGTTTTCAGCTTTCGGGCAAGACTTATCATCTCCTCAAGTTCTGGCTTAACGTTTTCTTTGTAAGCGCCAATGCCAAGCACAACTCCACGTCCGTTTGAATTAGCTTTCCAGTCTTTAGCAAGCAAATCAAATCTTGGGTTTTCATCTAAACTCCAATAAATCTGGGGCGTTAAGTAATCTACAATTCCTTTTTTCATCCAGCCGTAAGAGTCTTGATAAATATCGTAGTAACTTTCCCAAGCTATCATTCCGGGCAATTTTTTATAAACACCAATTGGAGCTGCGCCAACTTTTACAAATGGCTTAACAGATTTTACTTGCTTATAAATTTCCTCAACAATTGCAGTAATGTTATTTCTGCGGAATTCATCGCGTGTTAGTCCGCCGCCATGAATCTTATATGAAAAATCATCTTCAAAATTTTTACCGGGATAGCGGATGTAATCCAGATGCACGCCGTCAATGTCG
>DAIEQT010000071.1 GCA_027347545.1 Ignavibacteria bacterium
TAACGCTCCAAGACCATAAACCATCAATACCATTCCGGCTGCAGTAGGACTAACACCTATTTTCCGGTTCATATAAATTGCAAGAAACGGAAGCACCATTGTTCCGGAACGGTTAATAAGTGTAGCTAATGATAGAAGCCAGATGCTTCTTGGTATATTTTTTAATCCTTTATAGGGATTCACCAAATGATCCTAGTTATTAGTCAATTCAAGGGCAAACTTATAAAACTTTGATCTCGCAATCATCCTCTTACAAAAGAGTTGCTAATTCATTATGTTTCAATAGTTAAAAAATCAGATGGAGGATTTTCATGCGGTTTAGGAACGCTTTCGCATTGTTGGTGCTTCTTTTTGCTACAATTGCTTGTTCAACTTTAACTCTCAAACCGGCAGAATATGCTTGGCCTATTGAGAACGCGTTAAAAGTTGATGTGAAGGGAAATGTTATCGAGCAGCGTTATTCTTTCACGCTCAACGTAAAGCCTATTTTCTTTGAAGAGTTTCAAGACTCTACAAACTACATTGGCAAAGAAATTAGAATCATACGGGATAGCGCCGGTTACTATTTTATCACCGCCAAAGAATTTAAGAACGTTTACGTTTTCAAATCAATTGAAAGCGGAATGCAGCTTGAAAACAAAATTTTGATTTCGGAACAGAAGGGACTAACGGCGCCGGCATTTAATCAAAAGTCTCCCAACATAGAATTGCTTGATAACCCAAACAAGTATCTGCTCAATTTCAAAGGCTTAGTGAGGTAGAAAAGATGAGAACAAAATTACTCCTAATTGTTATACTTGCTTTTGCGTTTGGGGTGACACTTAGAGCACAATCTGATTATGAGAAGACACAAAATTTCAAAGCCCGCTATCAGCAACTTGAAACAGCAATTAAAAATGCTACCTCGCTCGATGAGTGCAATACAATTTCGGAAAACATAGCTAAGCTGAAATCAGAATTTCTTGCAGACAAAGGTTTGCTTGATAATTCACTTTATCCGGAAAATTTTGAATCATCTTTTTCTAAGATTGAACGTGCGGTAGAAATCCGCAAAGGTGATTTTACACAGATTACAGAGTTGACTACAGAAGTAGGAACTCTAAAAGATAGAATTTCTACGATAAGCCAAGAGAATCAAGGCTTAATCTCTCAGATTAGAACATTACAAATCCGTTCCGCTAAAGACGCACAGACGATCGCTTCACTTCAGAAACTTGTTGCTCAACTCAAAGCCAATATTCAACAGAGAGACGAACTTGTACGCGGAATTGTTGACAGCTTATTAGCTGAGTTCGTTCAGCTTCCAAGCAGTCTTAATGAAGCGGAAAAGCAAAACATCTATACAAAGGTTGATGCTGGAAATCTGTTTTACAATATCGAACGAACGATTGCCGATAACGTTCAGTTTATGAAGGTTACGCAGATGACTCCGGATGATCTTGGAGAAATGAAAAAGCAATACAAAGACTTTAACAAAGTTTGGCGCCAGATTGGACCAAAGTTAGCCGGAGTATATCTAAATAGAAAAGATAAGACCGCGCAGATTGCAAATATAGACGCAATGTTTGCCGATTGGAGCTTCCGCGTTAACGATGAAATGTGGGGACAGGTAAACAAGCTTTTCCGCGAAAAGAAAATTGCTATGCTACAATTCAAATCGGGCGAACAGTTTGTTAACAGTGTTTCATCTTTTGTTGGCGATGAAATTAAAAACCTTGGTGTGAAGAGCAGCAGTGAATCTGAAAACATCTATTACGCTTTTACAGACAGCGTTTATTTCAAAGTTGTTGAGCCGGTTTGGATTCCAATCTTGATCGAAAACAATATGATGACCGACGCAAACAAAGATTCAATTGATTCACACATTGCAAAGTGGAAAGAAAAAGTAGCTCCGGGAACATCACTTAATTGGGTTTACATTGGCGGCGGCGCAGTAATTGTATTCTTGGTTATCGCGTTCTTCTTAAAAGGAAGAAAGAGACCTGTTGTGAGATATGACGAAAAGAAAGAGGATACACTTTAAGCAGCTAGTACTTAGTATTTAGTAGTTAGACAAAAGCCCCGGCACAAAAAAACCGGGGTTTTTTGTTTCAACCATTTTGTTTTTTTCGCCTACAAAATTTTAATCCGCTCCAGGTTTCATCGAAAGAACAAACTTTGTAATCCACAAATCCCCTTGCCAATCCGTAGTTTCTTACTTCGTTCTGATTCAAGTCGGATTCAATTCCGCTTGTTTTCTTTGGCCACAATATCCAAAACGAACCTTTTTCGGAAAGCAGTTTAGTCATTTCTTCAAAGCTGCTTTCAAGTCCCCCCATAAACAATGTAAACAATAAAAAGAGTTCACACTGCTTCTTGGGATTTTTAACAAGCTTAACATCTTGAGGAAGTTCTCCGAGAATTTCTTTCAGTTTTTTCGGCGGATCAATTAATCCAACAATACTATTTTCTTTTATTCCAAGTTTTTGCGGAAGCGGAGTATTCCAGTAAGCTTGCAAAATATTTTTCTTTGGAATAAGCTTTTCAGTATCAACACTTTCAGCTTTCTTTATTCCGGCTTTCAAATTTTTCCAAGAGCAGAATATTGCGTCCGGAAGAACTTGTTTTACTCTCTCAACTTTTTCTTTTTCCCCTTCAAGAAAAATAA
>DAIEQT010000196.1 GCA_027347545.1 Ignavibacteria bacterium
GCGATATGAAGCATCCTTTTTTCATTCGTCAGCAATTTTATCAATCTGCACTTTGTTTATTCTATTGCTAACAACTTCCTTCACAGTAAAATCAAAACCGGCAAGATTAAATCTATAACCTTGTTGAGGAATACTACCAGCTTGATTTAGAATGAATCCTCCAAGTGTATCGTAATCATCATTTTCAGAAGAGAAATTCCCCCCGAGTGTTTCATTTATTTCATCTATCGAAACTTTTCCGAGCACTAAATAACTGGTTTCACCCAGTTTTGTAATTTCGGCTTCTTCGCGGTCATGTTCGTCACGGATTTCACCAACAATTTCTTCTAGAACATCCTCGAGAGAAATTAGTCCGGCAGTTCCTCCATATTCATCAACAACAATTCCCAAATGGATTTTCTTCTCTTGAAAATCATGAAGCAAATTATTGATGAGTTTTGTTGAAGGAACATAAATCACTTCGCGGGCAATACTTCTTAGCTGAAGATTTTTTCTCAGTTCTGGAGTTTTGAGGTATGGAAGCAAATCCTTTGCGTAAATGATACCAATTACTTTATCCAAATTGTCTTCGTAAAGTGGAATTCTGCTATGTCCAGACTCATTAATCACGTTCATCAAGTCATCGAATGATTCATCAACTGAAATTGCAGCAATATCAACACGCGGAGTCATAATTTCGCGAGCCATTACTGTTTTAAAGCTTACAATTCCATGAATAAGTTCGTGCTCACCTTCTTCAATGGTACCTTTTTCAATGCTTAGATTTGCAAGCTCTGTAATTTCGCTTTCTTGAATAGCCGTTCTAGAATTTGAGTTATCCAAGCTCTTAGTCATAAACCGAAGTATATCTGTTAGCACTTTTGAGATAGGATAGAAAAAGAAATTTATCCAGTACATAGGTACAGCAACAAGCTTTGCAACCATTTCGGGATGCTTATTAGCCCATAGTTTTGGAGTAACTTCACCTATCAGCAAAATAAAGATGGTTAGAATAACTATTTGAACTGCTATAGCAACTTCTGTAGATATTGAGAAACCTCTTGAAAATTCTAAAGCTAAATCAACACTAACAATTGAAGCTCCAACGCTTACAACAGTAGTTCCTAAGAGTATTGTAACAAGAAGCCGTCTGGAATTATCCAGCATTGCCTCAATGTAACCAGCTATTAAACGGTTCTCTTTTTTGAACTTTTTAATATCCTTCTTATCAATTAAGAAGAGTGCAACTTCAGCACTAGAGAAAAATGCCAATGCAGCAAAACAAATCAGAATTAAAATAATTTTTAAAGACCAGCCAACTTCCAATTAATACGAATCCTTACTTTGTTCAACATATCATTTAGAACGGAAGATCGTCATCTACAGCACCAGCTCCGGCATCCGGCTCATTATATGTTGTTGATTTCTCTGAGTAAGAACTGCCGCCGCCAGAACCTGAACCGCCTTCTCTACTTTCAAGCGGAATCAATTGTTCGGAGATGATTTCTGTTACATATCGTTTTACGCCTTCTTTATCGGTGTAATCCCTTTTTGATAATCTTCCTTCAACGTAAAACTTCTTGCCCTTCTTCAACTGATCTTTATAGAAATCCGGCAAGTTATAAGAAACAACATTATGCCAGGTAGTCTCGTTAACCCAGTTTCCATCTTTGCCCTTGTAACTTCTTGTTGTGGCAATAGAGAAAGTAGTAACAGACAAATTATTTGTTGTAAAACGATTTTCCGCATCCTGACCGAGATTTCCGATCAGCATAATTCTGTTTAGTGAAAAAGCCATCCTCCCGCCTCTCTTATTTTGTTTTTTTGTTTATTAATTTATCATTATTAAGGCAAAATCAAAAATTGATTAAGCCGTTAGGTTTTTTCAAATATGGTAAACCGAATAAAGCAAATAGATTGCAAGTGGAATTAATATGTTGTCTAAGTCCCTTGGACTAATTCCCTCTACTATGGTAGCAACTACTGCACATAAAAGCATAAACTCAAGTTCGATGCTATTGCCGAATAGTAAGTTGAAAAATATTGCGCCGGCTAAACCAAACACAAAAAAAGTAATGCTGCCTTCAATTGTCTTCTTCGTGAAAACTTTGTAAGAATGTTTGCCGTAACGAGCACCAACCACAGGAGCTAATCCGTCTCCCCACGTTAGAAAACCCATTGCAGTTAACGCAAATGAGGTTGAGTAAAATACAGTCCCAAGCATATTCATTACTAAAGTGAAATAAAGCGGACCACGTAATAGCTCTTTTCTGTCGCCGGTTCTTGTCATTGTCTTAACAGCTTGGTCATCTGGCTTAGCAGTAAATCCTTTCACAAGCAGAAGAATTGTCCAAATAAACGCTGCGGTAATGTTTAGGTATTTTGTCCAATGGGAAGAATCATAAACAAGCCAAAAGATTAACCAAGAGCCAGCCGCTACATGAACAACTTTTCTTGATAGGTCTTGTGGAAATCCTTTTTTTACGGCTAAGTCCATTAGAGCAACAACACCAAATACGTAAACTAAAGAACCAAC
>DAIEQT010000023.1 GCA_027347545.1 Ignavibacteria bacterium
CTACAATGTAGGTCGAAACTCCGTTTCGACCGCTTGTCGGCGATTCGGAGAATCGCCCAACATTTATTGGTGTGAAGACCATATGCACATGATTCGGCATAATAGTGTAAGCAATTAGTTCGTATGTATTTCCATCGTAAAAATGAATTGCCTCTTTTACCTTTTCGGCAACCGCTTGTTGGATTAACCACCTTGCTTTACTTCTATACTTGTCTAAAATCGAATCAAACTTTTCAAAATAACTCGTTTGATAGTTCCGATACTGTTCCTTTTTTACTTTTTGATCTTCTATACCGGAAATTAATTTCAGTTGTGCTTCATGCTCAGTCTTTAATTTCTGTATCACGTAGAACGGCAGCGAACCCGTTAATCTGAACGTTACAAAGAATGTGCAACCCGGTGGCTGATAATGAGGAAGGTGTCTTTGATAAAATATTTTTATTTCATCCCCGTGTGTCATAACTATTCTTTTTAGGTCACCGTTTACTTCCACCCTTTCGGGCGATTCAGAGAATCGCCCTACATTTGCACCGTATTTCAGAATTTCATTTCAACCAAAGCAATTTAGTGTTTTGTCCGTCTCTGCGCAAAATCACTTTATAATCTATTTTCTTCAATGGCGCTTCTTGATTAGTTTACTCGGCTTCAGTAGCGCTTGCAGATTGAGACTGTACGACGAAATTCCATTTCGTCCATGGGCGATTTGAAAAATCGCCGTACAATTAAGGGTGAGGTTGAAAAATTATTTTAGAACACAGCGCGGCTACGGTTTATGCAGCTTCTGTAGCGGTGATGCATTAAATACTTGAACTGTTATCCTCTGCCTTTTCCTGAAGCTGTTTCAGAGTCACCCCTTTCGAAGTTTTCCACCAGTCTCGCCCGTTAATATTTGCACCAAGAAGGAAAGTAGCCGCTAAAGAAGGAGATGAAAATTCAAAGTCTTGTGATAATTCCAAATACTGGTCATCATGTCTTACCAAGAGACCGTTTTTCATGAAGTCATTACGGAGATCAATTACATATGAATGAATTGAGGGAACCGTTTCCATCACACAAGTTGCACCTTTCATTACCACAAAACCATCTTCAGACTCATAACCTTTAGCTTTGACACCTTTGTTCGTAAGTATAAGTATTTGACGTTGCTGAGGTTTTAATTCCGGTTTCTCAAAAACAGAAACTCCTAAAACAGGAAAACATAATAGCATTTCATCAAGAAATGCTTCCATATCTGATTGCTCTGCCTCAGATAATGAAGGTGCACTTGGATCATTTTGATTATCAAGTTTACATCGTTTCGCTTCTTTCGCAATGCTTATTAGACGATGTTCCAAATATTCAATATGAGCTTTGTTAAGATTCAAATCTTTGCTTGTAAAGAAATAAGCAACTGTCCAAAAATCTTTTTTTGAATGGTGATCTTCTAATCTTCCCTTTACTGGATCACCTTCACCAATGTACACTATAGGTAAATCAGAAGTATCCGACGGCCCAATTAAAACATAAACAGCAGCTCGAGAAAATTCTATTCGATCCTTAACGCTTGATAATCTTGGACGTGGACAAACTACCCCAAGGCCTATCCAATTTGACTTCTCGACAAACTTAAGTCCAGATGGGTTGCCTTCTGCGAGGAAAATACGAATGGAAAAAGATCGATGTTGATGTTCCATGCTTAAACCTTCTTAGGTTTCAGTAAAAGTATTAACTCATTTGCGTTTCTGCGTGCGTCTCGCCCTGCTGCATTTTGATCTCCATTACTTCTTCCACCGAGCGAACTAAATTTACTTTCAACAGATTGCTCTTTAATCGAAAAATATTTTTCTGCAGTCTCTCTAACAATTTCACCTGAAAGTCCATTAGAACATTGGTGGTCTGGATATGTAAGAATTGCTTTAGCTTTTCTTGAGGAGATCTTCTTTAATAATTCGTCGAGAGCAGTCTGTGATTCTGAAATTATACTATATTTTGAACGCGGCCTCAGTTTTGGATCAGGGTAACGACCAACACCAGAAACATCACCACATTTACCCCGTGCTATAGTTTCGAGGACATGATAAAAGCGACTATAATGAACACCGGAATAAGGTGGATCAATGAATACCAAATCATTTTCTTTTAGCCGGGAAGCAATCTTATTTGCGTCTGCAACTTCTGCTACTCCTTTCTTTTTAGCCGAACGTGTTGCAAGAGAAGAAAAAATATTTTTTGTGACATGTGGAATATCTTTCTTCCATGCCTCTGCTAGATAAGGCTTTGCGGTTTTGGTTGGTTGAAAGGGTTGAGCTGTATGTCCAGGGGAGGCTGCACATTGGCTTGCAGCTTGAATTAATGCCGATAACGCTACTGTTCTTATTGTTTTATCTTTTGGTAAAGTAGTGCGCAGTGCATCTATCCATACAGTCTGTAAAGGGCTAAAATAATGACCCCCATAAGCTTTAGTTATTGGAAGTTCATTCTGTCTTGCTGCCCAATTGCGACAATCATCAACAACACGTTGCGTGATTTTTTTTGTTGAAGGTATCCTATAGTGCCTTTTAATTTCCTTAGCCCTTTTCTCCCATTGATTCCAAACCGGTTGCCACTCTATTTCTTCGTCACGACTAATGATTGCATTGGAAACAATGGTACTAAATAATTGAAGATCAAAAGCCTTTACGTGCACTTCATAGTTTTCCGCAACATGAGCAGCAACGATGCCGGAACCTGTAAAGGCATCAAAAAATCTATTCGAATCAACTATTTCTTTCTTAATAAGTTTACCCAATCCATTCTTCAGCATTAATCTTTTGGAACCCATGTATTTCATAACATCACTATCAAATTGAATGTATTAATTGTGGTTTTATTCTTTGGAAGTCTATAATGTCACGACACCAACTTGGATTTCTATGGACTGACCAAAATCTATTTGAACCTCCCAAAGCATTGTCTAAAAGCTCTCTAAAATATACTAGACGATGATAAGCAACTATCTGAACAGAGTCTATATCTGGATATTTTGTTCTCATCGGGATGGGATAAGACTTTATCTCAATTTTAGAGATGTATTCAATTCGTTTCTTTAATTCAATATAAGCTAGAGGTGAAAAATTAGGAAATTTATTCAGATGATCTACATATGTTGCAAAATTCCGATGTCCTGCATCAGAAATATCAGAATCTTCAGGATTAATTGTGAATAATTGCTCATTAGATAAAAATGGATGTTCTTTAATCTTATTCCAATAAAAAGAATGTTCCCGATTTTTGCCTTTTTTGTAATTACAAATAAAGCCAGCTCGAGAAGATTGTAAACTTACAGCAAAACTTTTACTTCGTAATTGGTAGAAACCTAATAAATGAGCTATAGCTCGAACCGAATAGTGGCTTGAATAGTAACCAGAAATAGACACCCATAATGGGCTTACATTTATGAGTGCAGTGGATACTAGAAAACTATGGATAGCTCTTAACCACATTTCAATTGATGCTGTCGCAAAAAGTTTTACAATTTCTGGATGAACTTGTACATCGAATGAATCTTGTTTAACTATATTTTTACTAAGACCATCTGTAATTTTATCTAGCTTTTGGGACATTATCCCATGTGGGGGAAATGTGCCTTCTTGTGTTCGCAAGGTTTCAAATAGCTTCTGAATTTGAGCTTCAAATGTCATTGAGAAATTTGTTCTCTCGAAAAATATTTATTGACAAAAGATTTATTCTCTTCCGCTATAACACTAACTCGTTCTGGTCTTAATCGTGCAGTCTTTCTTCCCTTAGTTGAAGCCCATAGTAAATCTCTGAAATTGGCAATTCCCCCACTTCCTAAAAAACCTCTCTTCTTGAATTTATCTTTATCGATAAAAATTCCGTTATCAAGGAGCCCAGCATTCTGTGCTATTAACTTTAGAAAGCTAATAAGCACTTCACTTGCTTTATCTGAAATTAAAACAACTTTCTTTGTACGTAATTTCCAAAGTAACGCTGGAATTAATGCAAGAACTGAAACTAATACACGACCCTGATAAACTACGTTAGCCGGACTTAATTCTTTTTCTTCATGAGATATAGGATTTTCGAATCTTCCACTTGCTTGAAGCCATGAATTCAAACATTGTGAAATAAATTCTGTTTGGCTGTTAATGTTGTTAATACCGTTTATTCTTAATACTTCAAGGATATCCTCAATAGCATTATTTAACGTTGCTAAAGTAATTACATCTTTAAAACCAAACTTGATCCCAGGAATTTGAATCATGCCTACTAGTGGTCCAGTTTCAAGCATGAGTCTCCTGCCAATATCTTGAGCCCTTTCCTTATCATCCAGCGTTTTACGATCTCCACGAGCAGTTGGGAAAAGATCAGCGACTAAAGATCTATCAACTTTCTTTTGGTAAAAATTTACATCAATAAAAATTTGTGCTTGTAACCTGGGTTTTCCTACTGGATCAAGATCCAAAAAGACTTCAGCAGCTAAATCCCAAGTTGCATTAGGATTGTTTTCCTGTAATATTTTAAGTGCAAGATAAGCACCGTTGACTCTATGTTGACCATCTATAACAGAAAAAAACAATTTGGGATCTTTCTCATCAAAACTTAAAACTCCAGCACGTTTCTTTTCACCATTAATCTCTTTTTCTCTTAATTCAGCCCCATTGATATGAACTAATATATTTGAGAATACACGATACTCACTTCTTTCAAAACCAATTACTTTACTGATTTTGGGTGGCCACTCCCTACCCGGTTCATTTTTTCTAGGTTCATAAATATTATTGAAGTATTTATCTAATTTGGTGGGTGCATCAACAATCTCACATTGGAGTAAATAAGCAGCAATTTGTGCAACTCTTTTCCAATCTAAAGAACGTTGAATAGCTTTTACTTTATCTGCGTTTCTGTGCGGGACATGGGGGGTACCCGGCCACCATTGCATAAGTTTTTCTACAGGCAACGCGCAAAGGCAATGTTTATATTCAGCGTATTCTTTGGTAAGAAATGGATTTTCTGGAACTATTACAGATATCTCTTGAATTGAATCTGGCATTGTTTATCCTCGTTGCAATTGTAAATAAATATAAATACTAAAAACTATCATTCGACCGCCCCTTAGTGGCAAATGCAAGTTAGAATAAAATCCAAACTATATCAAAAGAAATTTTGGGTTATAAAAAGGAAAGGTCAAAAGTGAGACGTGAAAGGCAAAAAGATAAACTGATGGCTAATGGCTGATAGCTGAACGCTGACGGCAAGCAGCTTCTCCTCCAATCCCCTAAAAACCCTCATTTCTCCCCCAAAACGCATATTTACCCCTCCGGAAAGTCTTCACAACCCTTTGGAAAGTCTTCCCGACCCTTTGAAAACCTTTCCTGACCCATTTGAAAGTCTTCCGAAGTCATTTAAAAGTCTTCCCAAGCCGTTGGAAAGTCTTCCCAAGTCATTTAAAGGTCTTCCCAAGCCGTTGGAAACTATATTTGATTCGCTGGAAACTCTTCCGAAGTCATTTGAAGGTCTTCCCAAGCCGTTGGAAAGTCTTCCGGAGTCATTTGAAAATCGTCATTAGTCATTGGAAAGATTTCGCAACTCGCCGGAAATCATTCCCGATTTACATTTTCTCCGGTGCGTTGACGCCGAGGATTGATAGCCCGTTCCTAATTACGGTTTGGACTGCAATGCAAAGTGCGATGCGCGCTTCGGCAAGTTTCTTTTCGCTTCCGATTATACGGCACTCGGTATAAAAGCGGTGGAACAATGCGGCAAGTTCTTCAAGGTAAGTTGTAATGCGGTGCGCTTCAAAATTTTCCGCGCTGTAAATTATTTCATTCGGGAATTCATGCAGCTTTTTTAGAAGATTTTGTTCTTCCTTTGCAACTAGCAGATTCAAATTCTCGGCAGAACTTTTCAGCCCTTCGTCATTGGTCGTTCGAAGAATTGAAGAAATTCTTGCGTGAGCATACTGAAGATAAAAAACCGGATTGTCATCGGACTGTTTCTTCGCCAATTCAATGTCGAAGTTCAAATGACTCGTTATACTTCTCATATTGAAAAAATATCTCACCACGTCGCTGCCCACTTCATCAACCAATTCATCTAGCGTAATGTAGTTTGCCTTACGCGTGGACATCTTAACAACTTCCCCCTTCTGCATAATTGTTACGAACTGATGAATCAAAACTTTTATTTTGCCGTCATCGTAACCGAGCGCGCGCAGACCGGCAAGTACATCGGGATATGTCGCGTTGTGGTCGGAACCGAATAGATCGATCATCAAATCGTATCCGCGTTCGTACTTCGTGATGTGATACGCAATGTCGGGCAGTCTGTAAGTGGGCTCGCCGCTCGATTTGACAATTACTTTATCCTGCTCGTTGCCGAGTTCGGTAAGCTTAAGCCAAACGGCGTCTTCCTTTTCGTAAGAAAGATTTTTCTTCTTGAACTCGTCAAGGAGCGATTTGATCTTTCCATCTTCATACAACGTGTGCTCGTTGTAAAAGTTTTTCATCTTTATGCCGATGCGTTCCATCGTCTTGATGATATCGGCAAAGATTTCTTTTTCGGCTCGCTGCTTAAATATTCCTTCGGGACTTTCGTTAATAAGTTTATCGCCGTTTTCGTTTTTCAACGCGGCGGCAATTTCTTTTATATACTCGCCTTGATAATAATCTTCCGGGAAATCAATTTTTTGTCCAAAAAGTTCAAGGTAGCGCAGCTTAACGGAATCGCCGAGAACACGCATCTGCCTTCCGGCATCATTGAAATAATATTCACGGTCAACTGTGTACCCGATCCATTCGAGCATATTCGAAACCGTATCGCCGACCACGGCTCCACGGCCGTGTCCAACCGTCAAAGGTCCGGTTGGATTTGCCGATACGAATTCGACCATCACTTTTTTGCCGGTGTGAATTGCCGCGCGTCCGAAATTTTTTCCATGCTGAAGAATTTCATTAATAATTTTTGTGTTGTATGAC
>DAIEQT010000057.1 GCA_027347545.1 Ignavibacteria bacterium
AGAAATCTCTCTTCGGTTTGATAACGTCTTTTCTCTTGTATATTCCGAAAGGTATGAACAGAAATCCCGGTTGATAGTAGTGAGTCTCATTCTGATCAACTATTGTAATCTGCCATTCACTTTTGTCTAACGCATTGTTTAGTTTATTTAACATCATTGTTCCGGCAGTGCCGGCACCGAGGATTAATAGCTTTTTCATCATGCATCCTTATTTTTTTTAAGCGGGAATAATTTCTTTCAGTTTATCTTTTATGCTTTTGCAATTTCCGAATGAAGCATACACTTCACACATTCTGCAATCTTTATTTGCGCAAACATTGTCTTTATGTTTAAGCATCCAGCACGGCTTTGAATAACCATTATATGCCGTGCAATTTTTTCTGTCTTTCACAGGGCATTTTGCGATGGCCCAGCACGGAATCAGTGATAGAATTCTTCGTATTCCTTCGATTCCAATTTTTTCTTCAGAGATTGTTGCTCTTATGCACCTCATTCTTTCTAAGTCTTTATCCGAGTAAAGTCTATGGTTGCTTTCTTTTTTGTATGGAATGATCAGCCCTTCGCGCTCGCACATCCGTAGAGTATGAACCGAGATTTTAAGAAGATTTGCTGCTGAACTGATTGTATAAACCGGAGTATCTGATATTTCGTTCTTAGGCATTTTTGCTGTTCTTTTTATTTAATAGTTGACATCAATCAGTACCAACTATTCTGCCAGCCGTTGATATCAACTTTTTGAAGAAATTCTAAGTCTAGTCAAATAATATTTTTCAAATTTTGGAAAATAGCGATGAGTAATTCTTAATTGTGAGAGATAAATCAACCGAAATGAATCCGACGCTTTTTCGATTCAAAGCGTCGGATTTTAAGATATAAGAAGAGTTAACATCCTTCTTTCTTTTTCTTAGCGCCGCCAATTTTGCCGGCTGGTGCTGTTAATTTTGGCATTGTTGGAGCAGTAATTGTTTGTGCCGCAACAGTTGTAGCTGTCCCGCCGGAAACTATTTGCGGTGTTCCTCCAAAGTGAAGTGAAACTTGTTTTACTTTTTCGAAAGCTGCTGTTTGTTCAGCAGTTGCAGCAGCATCGAGTTTCGGAAAAAGGATTTCATTCTTCCATGCGTTCATGCCGCCTTTTAAAATATAAACTGCTTTGTAATTCGAACTTTTCAAGATGAACCATGCTTGCGCAGAAGCAACATCATCATTTCCGTATAAAAGTATTTTTTGGTTACGCATCAAATCGGAAGTGAGAAGACTTTCAATTGGAATATTTACGGAATTAGGAATGCTATACTCGCTAAATTCTTTTTCCGTTCTTAAATCCACCAGAGTATAATCTGCGTTTTCTTTTATCAGCCAATCGGCAAGTATCATCGCATCAATTCTATCTTGATTCTTTACGGTAGCCAAAGCCATTTCTTTGGCGTTAACATCAATTACATTTTTGTTGGATGGATTACCAATTAATAGCGCAATAAAGCCAAGTATCCCGGCAAGAATCGCGAGTTTCCATGGAGTGCTAAGTTTCATAAGTTTCTCTTTCATTCCGCACTCCTTCCGTTTTTCTTTGCCATAATTTTTTCTCCCCATTCAGCTGCTGCAAATGCGCCGAGCGCCATCAATACAACTAAGAAAAGAACTAATCCGTGTGATAGTCCGGTGTAATCGTAAAGCGTAACTCTTCCCATTGGTGTTGAATTAAAGAAATTTTCGAAAAGCGGCAAAGTTTCGCCAAAAACAAAAATGCCAAAGAAGATTCCCAGTATGTAAACCATACCATCAATTCTTCCCGTCGATGCGGATACGAAAGAGGTTCCGGGACAGTAACCTCCTACAATAAATCCAATTCCCAAAAACACACCACCAACTATTTGTGGGATAAGAAAAGTGTCGGTTGTGTATACGAGTGAGAGATCGAGCCAGCCAATCCATGTGAAATAGAATAAACCAATCGCGGCTGTAATGATTGCAGTGAACATTACTTTTAACACGCGCATGTTCGAGAAATAAAATTGCGCTGCAAGAATTCTTGCGTTTCCAAACCCGCCTCTTTCGAGTACGAATCCAAATGCAATACCAATAACGAATGCGATGACTAAACTGAAATCAACGCTGAAGTAATCAAATTTGAAATAGGGCATCATAACCATTGTCTCCTTACAAAATATGCTAAACCGTATGCTGCGGCGAATATTGTCATCATTGCAGCCCAGCTTCCAAGATTAAGAAAAGCTCCGCCGGTTAGCGCTTGTCCGCTCATACATCCGCGAGCCATCTTTGCGCCGAAACCGATAAATCCACCCCCGATAAATGCAAAGATTAATCTGTTGCGGACAGAAATGTTAGGACCTTTTTCTACAGTAACCTTTACTCTGTGAGTTAACATTCCGGAAATGAATCCGCCAACAATAACTCCAAGAATTTGGAATACTAACCAATCCTTAAATGGATTTGCTGTTTCATCACCAAGATATTCTTTGTAGAAATTATTTTGAGATGCGTGTTCCGGCGCAACTTTGGAAACGCCAACAGCAACAGCAGTTGAAACTGCACCGCTTGCACCAAGTCCCCGCCCCATAATTAAAAATGCTGCTAATAGAACCAAACCCAAACTCAATCCTACCAAGTAGGGATTTGAGTAAGGCTTTGGTTCTAAGTTTTTTCCACCATGTGTCATGAATAACTCCATGTAATTAATAAAATTCCCTTTCCAAGAATCATTTAAAATGTGCGTTCAAGTAATGGCTGTACTGACCAGCTTGAACAATTATAAATCTTAGTATCAAACCGCCGACAATTACCATAATTGGTGCAATTGGCGTATGTTTTATTCTATGATTAACTGCAAGCAATTGAATAATCAGCG
>DAIEQT010000058.1 GCA_027347545.1 Ignavibacteria bacterium
ATCCGCGCCCCCGCCGGTTCACTTTCCGGTGTAAGTGGTTTTCAACTTCATTTTTCAAGCAGCGATATTCAAACTCCGGGTGATGCACCCGATGTTTTGGTTGCTATGAATCCGGCTGCGTTAAAAGTGAATGTAAAAGATTTAGCACAGAACGCAACTATCATTGTTAATACAAATGCGTTTGATACAAAGAATCTAAAGCTCGCTAAGTATGATTCCAATCCCTTGGAAGACGGTTCGCTTTCCAAGTTCAATGTAATTCCTATCGAACTAACAAAGCTTACTATGTCTGCGCTCGAAGATCTTTCTCTTTCGATAAAGGAAAAAGAGAAGTGCAAAAACTTTTATGCGTTAGGACTGCTTTATTGGATGTACAACCGTCCGATAGAGATTACACAAAAATGGCTCGAATCAAAATTCAGTAAGAAGCCGGAAGTACTCGAAGCGAATCAAAGAGTATTAAACGCCGGATATAATTACGGCGAAATAACAGAAATTTTTACAACACGTTATGATGTTAAACCGGCTAAACTTCCAAAAGGTATTTATAGAAATGTTTCCGGCAACGAAGCTGCCGCGCTTGGTTTTGTTACCGCATCATTAAGAAGCGGTTTAAAACTTTTCCTTGGCTCATATCCAATTACACCGGCATCCGAAATTTTACAAGAGTTAAGCAAATACAAAGATTACGGCGTTGTTACGTTTCAAGCAGAAGATGAAATTTCCGGTGTTGCGTCTGCAATTGGTGCTGCATTCGCCGGTAATCTTGCATTAACAACCACATCCGGTCCCGGTCTTTCTCTTAAAGCTGAAGCAATTGGATTGGCTGTAATGACCGAACTTCCACTTGTTATTGTTGATGTACAGCGCGGTGGTCCAAGTACTGGCTTACCAACAAAGACCGAGCAATCAGATTTACTTCAAGCAATGTATGGAAGACATGGTGAAGCTCCGGTCGTTGTACTTGCTGCTCAAAGTCCGGCTGACTGTTTCTATATAGCAATTGAAGCAGCTCGCATCGCATTAAAATTTATGGTTCCGGTAATACTATTATCTGATGGATACTTAGCATTTGGTTCAGAGCCTTTGAGAATTCCAAAGTTGGAAGAGCTGCCGGAAATAGATGTTAAGTTTAGAACTGATCCGGAAGGATTTCATCCTTATATGCGTGATGAAAATCTTGTTCGCCCTTGGGCAATACCTGGAACACCGGGATTGGAACATAGAATTGGCGGATTGGAAAAGAAAGATGTTTACGGTAACATTAGCTACGAAGCTGAAAATCATGAGATAATGACTCATCACCGACAAAACAAAGTTGATAAAGTAGCCGGAACAATTCCTGAACTTGTTGTTGATGGTGATTCTGAAGGTGAATTGCTGGTTGTAAGTTGGGGAAGCACATACGGCGTAATCAAAGAAGCTTTGAAGAATGTTCGCAAGGATGGTCTTAACGTTTCCCATGTTCATTTACGTTACATCAATCCTTTCCCGAAAAACCTTGGCGAAATTTTGGGCAAGTTCAAGAAAGTGCTTGTTCCGGAAATGAACTTAGGACAGCTTTCATTGCTGATTCGTAATAAGTACATGAAAGAAGTGATTCAATTGAACAAGATGCAAGGACAAGCATTTAAGATTTCTGAAATCGAAAAGAAAATTACTGAAGTGTTAGGAGGCAGCAATGGAAAATAAAATAGATCAAGTGCAAGAAGTAAAATATACTACTAAGGATTTTTCATCCGGCCTGGATGTAAAATGGTGCCCGGGCTGCGGCGATTATTCTATTCTAGCTCAAGTTCAAAAAACTTCTCCCGATTTTGGCGAGAAAAAGGAAAACATTGTTTGGATTTCCGGCATCGGCTGCTCAAGCCGTTTTCCTTACTACATGAATACTTACGGCTTCCATACAATTCACGGAAGAGCTGCTGCAATTGCAACCGGCGTTAAGCTCGCTAATCCAAAGTTGCAAGTTTGGGTTGCAACCGGCGATGGCGATATGATGAGCATCGGTGGAAATCATTTCATTCATGCTTGCCGTAAAAACATCAATCTCAAGATTGTAATGTTCAACAACAGAATTTACGGATTAACAAAAGGGCAGTATTCACCAACTTCCGAAAAAGGAAAAGTTACAAAGAGCACGCCTTTCGGTAGT
>DAIEQT010000063.1 GCA_027347545.1 Ignavibacteria bacterium
TACAACTTTACCCGGATTGAAAATATTTTGCGGATCCCAAACTTTTTTAACTTCTTTACACAGATGGTAATTATGTCCACCAATAACAATTGGAATAAACTCACCGCGCAATCTTCCATCGCCATGCTCGCCGCTCAGTGAACCTTTATACTTTTTAACAAGGTGAGCAATCTCTTTAGTGATTGAGTAAAACAATTTTACATCGAATGAATCTTTTAGATTAAGCATTGGCGTTAAATGAAGTTCGCCGGTACCAATGTGAGCATAGTAAGCGCTATCTAAATTATTCTTGGAAAGAATTTCCCGAAACTCTCTCATGAACTCCGGCAAATCAACAGGACGAACACACGTGTCTTCAATAAATTGTTCAGTCCTTTTATCTCCGGGAATATTTCCTAATAAACCGAGCCCGGCTTTTCTCAGCGACCAAACTTTTGGAACATCATCATTTAATAACAGAGGATAATGATAACCATAGCCAGCCTTCTTCATTTCTGCTTCAAGATCGGCTGCTATTCTTTTTATTTCTTCCTCAGATTCTCTGGCAAATTCAACTACAAGCAGCGCTGCCGGATCACCTTTTATGAAGAAACGATTTTTCTGTTGTTCAATATTAACTTTAGCATATTCTATAATCTTTCCATCAATCAACTCAACGGCACCGGGATTATACTTTAACGCAATCAAATTTGCTTTGAAAGCTTCCTCTAACGAATTCATGTGAACGGGAATAACGCCAATAAACTTAGGCGGAAGCGGCACAAGATTGAGCTTTATCTCGGTCGTAAAGGCTAAAGTGCCTTCAGAACCCGCTAATAGCTTGCAGACGTTAAAATCCACATCGTTCATACCATAAGCATTACACTTCAGAAGCTGATCAATCGCGTAACCGTTATTTCTTCTATTTATTTCTTGTGTAGGATATTCACTAATTATCTCTTGCTGATTTTTTGTATCAGAGAGAATTTCGTTCAGTAGTTCATAAATTCTATTTTCAAGCAAATCGCCCTTACACTTCTCTACAAGCTCATCTTTCTTAAGTGATTTGAAAGTAGCTTCAGAGCCATCACTTAAGATTACGTTAGCTTCCAAAACATGATCGCGAGTAGAGCCGTAAAGAATTGAGTGTGCCCCGCATGAATTGTTTCCAAACATTCCGCCAAGGTTACAACGACTGCTAGTAGCCGTTTCGGGTCCAAATAAGAAGCCAAACGGTTTTAAATAAATATTGAGCTCATCCAAAACAACGCCAGGTTGAACTCTAACCCAACGTTCCTCAACATTCACTTCCAAAATCTTGTTCATGTATTTAGAGATATCAACAACAATTCCGTTACCGACTACTTGTCCGGCAAGAGAAGTCCCGGCTGCTCTTGGTATGATTGAAGTGTGGTTTTCGGAAGCGAACTTTACAATAAGATTTATATCTTCTTTTGTTTTGGGAAGTACAACTGCTTGCGGTTTTTCTCTATAGACTGATCCATCAGTAGCATAGACGACTCTTGAAAGGTCATCTAAGAGTATCTCCCCATCAAACTTTGCTCTTAATTTTGCCAGCTCACTAATAATTTGCGAATCCATAATCATCTAACCTTTTTCACCCATCATCATTTTTTCTGCCAGATAGTGAAAGTCATCATCAGAGAAAGTTACTTGCTTAAATACATCCACAATTAATTCGTTTGTTATCTTTTCAAAATCTTCTTCACGCGGAAAAATTAAAACACCTCCCATATCTACTGCCGCCGGACTGATTAATATTTTCTTATCTCCCTCTTCAAAGAAATAAGTTGGTCGGTGTTTGATTCTTGGAAATATTAAAAGACGCCAAGAGCCGTCATAGCTGCAAATAATATTCATCATTGGCTCTTCATCAGATCTGGCGTTTTGAAGTGATGAGTAAATCCGCTTGAACTCCGAAACGATTTTTGAAATGTTATTTGACTCAATCGCAATGAAATTTCTGAGGCATCCGGTAACAAATGAGGTTTTTAGTTCTCTATCTTCAAAAACAATTTTCGAATTAGATTTTGACAGCTCCGCATAATCATGATCAATCATCATAAATCCGAAATTACCGGCTTGAAAGTGTATGTGGTCCGGCGCAGAAGCTCCGCATTTTGGTCCGTTGTAAAAAACCGAATAACCTTTCCCTAACAAGGATGACAACGTAAGCATACTTGTTATTTCCGGCTTAATTAATTGCGGAGTATGACTCAATGTTGGAATCGTGAAGTGTTTATCGAAAATCGGGAATGGATTTACCAATAAAATGTAATCATCAAATGCGTTAACAGCTTTTTGTTCCGCCGGCAAATTTTTTGAACACAAAAAACATGGGCGCTCATTGATTGATTTTGCATCTACTTTAGCGGAAGAAGAAATTATTCTCCCCGGATTAAAATGCGCTTCAATAGTAAAATTGCTGAATTCAAATTTCTTTATTTCAACTGACGATAAGGATTGATATCCACCAACAGCTAATTTCCAATTACTTATTTGATGCTCGAACATCTTTTCTGCTTTTTCCGGTATACTGCTTAACTCTTCAGTATCTAGATATAATTTTTCAGAGAATTCTGTTTGCATTTCTGTTTTTCCTCTGACGCGCCAATACTTCTATCGTTCTGATCCTGTCTTTGTATTCGTTGTAAATGTTTTGCTTGTCTATATCTAATGCTGCATCTGAATTCCCTTCCCATCTTCTGCACATG
>DAIEQT010000065.1 GCA_027347545.1 Ignavibacteria bacterium
TACCTAAGATGTGGGGAACAGAATTGTACTCTAAGAAACTTGCCAACTTACATTTTTGGATTGCCACACTTGGAATCGTTTTCTATGCAATTCCAATGTATTGGTCTGGTATAGCTCAAGCGCTTATGTGGAAACAATTCACTCCACTTGGTGTTTTGCAATATCCTAACTTCCTTGAAACAACATTACAAATTCTGCCAATGCATGTTATCAGATCGTTTGGCGGGTTCCTTTATTTCACCGGAATGTTTTTATTGATTTACAATTTATTAGCTACAGCTAAACAAGGTTCATTCATTAAAAATGAAGAAGCGGAAGCTGCACCAATCGAAAAAGCTACAGATAAAATCAAGCGCGGAATGTTCCACCGCTGGTTGGAAAAACGCCCGGTTAAATTTGCTCTTTTAGCATTAGTAGTTATACTTATTGGCGGCGCAGTGCAGATTATTCCAATGCTCGCAATTGATTCCAACATTCCAACGATAGCCAGCATAAAACCATACACTCCGCTCGAACTACAGGGAAGAGATATTTACATTCGTGAAGGATGCGTTTCTTGCCACTCACAGCTTGTTCGTCCATTTAGATCGGAAACAGAGCGTTACGGTGAATACACCAAAGCCGGCGAAGGAGTTTATGAACATCCATTCTTGTGGGGTTCTAAACGCACCGGACCGGATTTGCAGCGTGAAGGCGGTAAGTATGGAAATCTTTGGCACTACATGCATATGGAAGATCCTCGCTCAATGTCGCCCGGCTCTATTATGCCTCCATATCCGTGGCTATATACTCAAACTTTGGATGTTTCTACTACTAAGACAAAAATTAATGCCATGAGATCTCTTGGTGTTCCTTATGCAGAGGGTTACGAAGAAATTGCCGGTCAAGATTTGTTAAAGCAAGCTGATGCGATTACAAAAGACTTATTAAATAACGGAGCGCCGGCGGAATCTGATAAAGAAATAATTGCTTTGATTTCATACTTACAGCGATTAGGGACAGACATCAAAGGCAATAAGGCGGCAGGCAAATAATGATTTCAGAATACTTTAAATCAGTGAATGGCGAATCTATTCTTCCAATCATTTCCTTAATAGTGTTCTTCGCTTTGTTTATTGCCTCTACTGTTTGGGCGCTTCGATTAAAGAAAGGCTATATCAACCATATGGAGCAACTTCCATTGGATTCTAACTCAGAAAACAAAAATAATTTTGAGATGAAAAATGAAGTCAATTAATAAAATTTGGTTTACGGTTTTTCTGGCTGCCATTTCATTTCTCAGCTACTCTCAAACAGCGGCTGCAACTGGAGGAACAGTTGATCTGGACGCTGTTATGAGAACTATGCTGGTGTTAACAATAATTGTAATCATTGTAGTTCTTTGGCTTGCAATAGTTTATAGCGAAAAGAACGATAATGAAGGAGACGACTTTTTGCGTCCAATCCGGCTTGTCACCAATTACTTAACACGTTTGCAGCCTATGGAAAAAGAAAAAGATTTATTGTTCCATCATGATTTTGACGGAATCCGGGAACTGGATAACCGCATCCCACCATGGTTCAATTTCTTGTTCTATGGTACAATTATCTGGGCAGTTATTTATCTTTTTGTATTCCACGTCTTTGATGACGGGCAGATACAATCAAAAGAGTATTTAGCTGAAGTAAAGCAAGCCAGTTTGGAAAGAGAAATTCTAATTAAAACCGGCGCTTTCATTAATGAAGAAACAGTTACTTATCTTAAAGATGCCGCCACTCTTTCCGAAGGAAAAGATATTTTTGCTAAGAACTGCGTTACTTGCCATACTGCCGATGGCGGCGGGCTTGTTGGTCCAAACTTAACCGACGAATACTGGATTAACGGCGGCGGAATTAAAAATGTATTTAGGACAATTAAGAATGGTGTTCCGGCAAAAGGTATGATAAGCTGGCAGACACAGTTAGATTCTAAAAAGATGCAAGCTGTTGCATGCTATGTTCTTTCTTTACAAGGAACAAAACCGGCTAATCCTAAAGAGCCGCAAGGCACAAAATGGGAAGAACCAAAAGCGGATTCGACAGCAGTTGCTGTAAAAAGTTAATTATTTTTTTGCGGGATGAGGTTATCTAAAAAGTAATTCTTCAAATAATAAATCTGCGAAAATCCCCGCCTCGAACGACACAGTCGGGCGGGAGTTTAATCTGTGTCATCCGCGGGCTATTTTATTATAAAACTTACTTTTTGGACAACCTCGCCCCATTTTCATTTGTCTTCAATCTAGGAAGACAACAAACAAAACATTCATCGCCATGGAAAATCAAAACATACCTCACCAAGAAGAAGCCTTTCGCGATTCACTTGCAACAGTAACCCAGGAAGGAAAAAGAAAATGGGTGTTTCCTAAAAAACCATCCGGTAAATTTTATACAGCGAGAAGTATTCTGAGCGTTTTCCTTTTGGCTTTTTTATTTGGAGCCCCGTTCATCAAGATTGGCGGGCATCCGTTGTTGCTGCT
>DAIEQT010000072.1 GCA_027347545.1 Ignavibacteria bacterium
CGCCAGAGCCGCTTGCAGTAGAGTCACCGGTTTGAATCATAAAATTCTTAACAACACGATGAAAAGTTAGCTTATTATAATATCCTTGCAGAGTAAGCCCAATAAAATTTGTAACAGCTTTTGGTGTTTCCCTTGGATAAAGCTCAAACTCAATAGCACCATGATTAGTATTGATAATAGCAACTAGCTGCTCTCTATCTTTTAATTGAATCACTTCTTCAATCTTTCTCCCGTTCTTGATTTCATTTTCAATATTAACGGAAGTGTACTGCTTTCCACATGAAGCCATAGCCACTGCTAATATTACTAAGGAGAGAAGTTTATAGATGTTCATTAAAACTCCTATTTGTTTAGAATACCGGCAACTAAGAAAATGATAATTGCTACCCCTACAATAATTCTATAAACAATAAACACGAACATGGATTTAGTTTTCAGATACTTCAACAAAAACTCGATTGAAAGATATCCCACAATGCCGGAAACTATAGTGGCAATTATTAGATCAACAAAACCGGTTTTGTCAATATACTTTGTGGCCTGATAAAACTGCAACAATCCGCTTGCTGCAACTGCTGGAATGCTCATTAAAAATGAAAAGCGGGCAGCAGTCTCTCTGTTAAAACCTAAGAATAGCCCGGCTGTAATTGTAGTACCGGAACGTGAAGAGCCAGGTATTAACGCAAATGCCTGTGCAACTCCAATGATTAGCGCATCACGCCAATTTAGATCATCACTCTTACGATTGAGCTTGGCTATTTTTTCAGCAAAAGCTAAGATGATTGCGAGTACAATTAAACTTGCGGAAATTACATAAAGATTCTTTGTAAATATCCCTTCAATGATATCTTTGAATCCAAGTCCAATTACCACGACCGGTATTGTAGCAATTACTAAATACCATCCCATTTTAGAGTGTAGTGTTTGTTGGCTAAACTTAACGTGGTTAAACCAATTATCTTTCAAAAAATCGCGAATGATAGAGATAATATCGCGCCAAAAATATGCGAACACAGCAAGCAAAGTTCCGAGTTGAATGACCGCAATAAATGAAGTCCACTGTTGCGGATTCTGGTCAGAAATCAGATTCATTAGTTTCCCTGCTACAGTCAAATGCCCGGTGCTGCTAATAGGAAGAAACTCTGTTAAACCTTGGATAATCCCTAAAACAATTGCTTCTATAAAATTCAATATAAACTCCTAAAAAGTAAAAGTTATGCCCAAATAAATGCCGAATGAAATTGAATTAAGATTGAGTTTATCCCCTGTTGATCTATTTATAATATTTTGTGAACCGTTCGCAACGTCTCCGGTTGAATCATATCTAAAATTTCCGCCAATAAGAGCATAGAAATGATTTGCTAGCATTGTATTACCTTCAGCTTTAAGGACTAAACCGAAACCGCTTGCTGAATATTTTGTTTCGGTAAAAATTCTTTCGCTGAGAGAAACTGCACGGTAGCCAACCCCGCCGCCAAGTTTAAATTGATAACCAACACCGGGAATTATATAATAAGCTATCAGCGATGGACGGTGGAGGCTGTAGGAAATTTCATACGTACTGCCATTGGTGTTGTAAGAATCAATCTGCAAATTGTATTCAGCACCCAATGCAAAATTTTCAGAAAATTTATAGTCTGCCTCTGCACTAAAAGCTACCGCACTCTTAAAGGAAGATATTTGGTTGTTAGCGCTGCTAAAATTCATATTAATGTAATCTCTGAATGTAGGCATAGATTTGAAATCCAACCCCATAGACGCACTTACATCCCATTGCGCAAACACACTTGAAGCAGCAAATAATGTTAAAAGAACTAAGGTATATTTTCTCATTTAGAATCCGGATTTGATTTTAGAACAGAAAGGAATGTTTCCTTTGGCAAGCCTTGCTTTGCTCTTTGCCAGTTAAGGTAAAATAAAATTAAAAATGTTGATGCGATAAAAGCTACATAACCAATAAAATGAGTAAGTATAGCATAAGCGCCGCTGCTTTCACTATCGAAACCATATACTTTGGTTAACACAAAAATTGCAAGGACGTGGTATGAGCCCAACCCGCCGGGGGTTGGAATAAGCGCCCCGAAAGAGCTTATCGTCATCACAATCCATGCTGAGGTAAAGTTTATTTCAGCCGCATCATGCATATCCAACATGAAAAATCCTACGTAAGTATTAAGTGCGTACAAAAGCATAATTACTAGAGACCAGATAATTATTCCGGCTATATGCCCTAAACTTTTTATACTGGAAAATCCTTCAACCAGTGTATCGAAAAGTGATTTCAGCTTTTCTGATAATTTTAAGCTAATCTTTGCAGACAAAGAAACAATTATTGAGGCAAATCTATTTTGAAACCGGACAAGTAAAAGGACAAAAATTACAGCAACGAAAATCAAACTGAAGCCGGTTACAAGCAAAGTTTTAAGCCAGGGTATTTCTTCATACAAGTTACCGGAATAAATTGATGCACTTACTAAGGATGCAAACGCAAAAAATGTCACATCAATAATTCTCTCAACTACAATTGTACCAAGCACAGTTGTTCTTGAAATATTTTCCCATCTGCCTAAAAAAAGCGCACGGTAAACTTCGCCCAGACGTGGGATTACACAGCTAACTCCGTAGCTAACCATCACAGAACCAAAAAGATGATTCTTAGATACATCCGGTTTTACCGAATCGAGCATGTACCGCCAGCGTAATGCACGAGCGTAATGAGATGCAAAGAATACTATTAGATACAAAACAACAGCGAAGAGTGAGGTTTTACTTATGATTGAAAATGATCGGCTTAAATCAACCTTTTGAAATGCGATAAAAAGGAAGAGCAACGAAATTGCAACTGTTGCCAACACTCCCAAAACTTTGGCAGAGCTTTTATTTGATTTAGAGGAGGTCAATAACTTTCGTCCCCTTGGGAGCGTTAAAAGTGAAAATTTGATCGGCTAAATCCTGGTTAACTTTTATATCGTTAAAGGTGAAGGAATACTTCATGTCACCTATATCAACCAATTCCATTTTGGAAATGAGGTTTTCAACATTCTTCCAGATTCTAACCAACTTAAACTGCAAGTCATTATCCTTTGGTACAAGCTCAAGGATATAATCATTGGAAGTTCCGTTTGCATCTTTTACCATCTTAGCTTTGCACAAAGGCGGGTAGTCGAAAACAAATTTTTCAAGTGAGAATGAGGTTGGATCATCACTTAAGTAACTGACTACAACACGGTTAAATTTTCTGTCATAATTCCAAATAGTTTCCCCATTAGAGACAATCATCTGGTTCTTTAAATCAACAACAAACTTATTTTTTCGCTTATATGTAAACTTTCCCGCAGTTTTCCCTTGTTCGCTTCCTGATGTGTTAAAAAAGCTTTGAGAAAAATTGGCGGTAAAATTCCCTATGGAATTAAACTTGTTCTGAATTTTCTTTATTGTCTCGTTAGCAGACTGAGCGTTAATCAAAACAATAGAAAGAAAAAATATGGCTGCTACTCTGGCTTTCATATTGATCTCAAAATAGTTTCGAGTTGTTCTTCACTTTCTACAATTACTTCGCGCGCTTTGCTGCCTTCAGAAGGACCAACAATACCGGCTTGTTCAAGCTGATCAACAATACGAGCCGCGCGTGAGTAACCAAGTTTTAATCTTCTTTGAAGCAAAGATACAGAACCTTGCTGATGACGAACAACTGTTCTTGCGGCTTCTTCAAACATCGGATCTAAATCCGCCAAAAAATCGCCCATTGCTTCTTTCTTCTTTTCATAAAGTGAAGGTAAGAAGTAGCGTTTGGAATAACCCTTCTGAACGTAAATGAAATTTGTAATCTTTTCAACTTCATCCGTAGAGATAAATGCGTTTTGAATACGAATTGGTTTTGGTAAACCGGGCGGTAGAAACAGCATATCGCCGGCACCCAATAATTGCTCTGCGCCGTTCATATCTAAAATTGTTCTCGAATCAATTTTGGAAGCAACCTGGTAAGCGCCTCTTGCGCTGAAGTTAGCTTTTATTACACCGGTAATTACATTTACCGATGGGCGCTGTGTTGCGAGAATTAAGTGTATTCCAACAGCACGAGCTAATTGCGCTAAGCGCGCGATTGGTTCTTCCACTTCTTTACCGGAAGTAATCATCAAATCAGCCAACTCATCAATCACCACTACAATGTAAGGCATCTTGTGATGCTTCATTTCATCGGTGTCCTTCAAGCGAGTTTTAGGATTTGCCATCTTTGTGTTGTAATCAACAATATTTCTAACACCGGCTTTTGCAAGCTTATCGTAACGTTTCTCCATTTCATACTCAACAGCTTTTAATACAAGTAAAGCATACTGAGGATTTGTAATAATCTCTTCTTCCAAATCGGGAGAGATAGCCAAAAAATGCTTGTTAAGTTTTTTATAGAAAGAGAGTTCAATCTTTTTCGGATCAACAATAACAAACTTTACATCGGAAGGATGCTTCGCATAGATCAAACTGCAGAGCACCATGTTAATACCAACACTTTTACCGGAACCGGTTGCACCGGCAATAAGCATGTGAGGCATTTTCGCAAGGTCAGTTATATAAACGTCGCCGGAAATAGTTTTACCAAACGCCAACGGTAATTCTGCTTTAGAATCTTTTAGTTTGGATAAAACAGAACGGGCGCGAACCATTATCGCTTTAGCGTTTGGAATTTCTACGCCAATAGCGCTCTTGCCCGGAATTGGCGCAATGATACGAATTCCGCGGGCAGCAAGCGCGAGAGCTATATCATGCTCAAGCGAAACTATTCTGCTGATTTTAACTCCCGGCGCGGGAACAATTTCATACAATGTTACAACTGGTCCGGGCGTAACAGTAATATCTTCAATCTGAATATCAAAGAGAGCTAACTTTTCTTTTAGAAGTTCAGCATTGCGTTTTAATTCGCTTTCAGCAACAACAGCTTCTTCACCTTCTGGCTGAGAAAGCAGATCCAACTTTGGGTATTTGTAATCTATAGCTTCTTCCCATTGATTAGGAAGAGTAGCTTCTTCTGCTTTATCAATTACCGGGTCAGAGCCATCATCTTTTGGTTGAGCTTTTTTCAACTCAATTTTTTTCTTTGGCGTTTCGACCGGTTTATCAAGCTCTGCATCAACAATTTTTTCCGGTTGATCTTTCTTCACAATAGTAATTTTTGTTTCCGGTTCAACGGGAATTTCTGCCGACGCTAACTCATCATCAGCTTTTCCTTTGAAAAGTTTTTTCAACTTCCCTTCTTCACGTAGATTCTTGATCTTGTCTAAATTTTCATCAGTCTTAGGAACAACTTTTTCTTCAACTTCTTCACTTTCTTCATCGTCTTTCATTAAACGTTTCAAAAATTCTAATATCGAGCCAAACTTGAAATCGAATGCAACAATTAAGGTGATTAAGATTGCAGTGGAAAGAACAATTATACTTCCCAATCCGCCAAGCAATCTTCCAATTACAGTTCCAAGGAAAAATCCAATCTTGCCGGATAGCTCGTACACATCCATAAACAAAGCAATTTCCGGTGTTGATTGAAGCATTCCAAAGAAGGTTGTGATTAGCATTGATATGATTATTAAGAAGTTGGAGACATACAACGGAACTCTATACGCTTTTTCTTTCTTTAGAATAGTATAACCCCAAATAAACATGATAACCGGAAAAACAAGCGAGAAGTAACCGATTGTTGAAGTAACAAAGAAATAAGAGACATAGGCACCGAAAATTCCAAGCCAATTATGAATTGTAGCAACTTTTTCTTGTAATTGTACGTCGCCGCTGAAGACTCTACCAAACAAATCCAAAAATTTATATGATAAAAATGCTTCATCAGAGCGCGAGAAAGAAAGTATACTGAGAAATATCAGCAAGGCAAAAACGATCAGAAGAATCCCGAGAATTTTAGTTTTCTTCTCAGGAGAGATTACAAAGAAATTTTCTCCGATAGCCGGAGTTGGTTCTTTTGGTTTAACTTTTTTCGCCATCTTTCAAAGCTATAGTTTCAGAATGAATCCCCGGTACATCAAGTTTTTTAAGGGAGCCGGAAATAAAGTAAGGAATTACTTCCGTTATTCCATACTCTGAAC
>DAIEQT010000074.1 GCA_027347545.1 Ignavibacteria bacterium
AAAAAATAGAATGGTGTGTACCTTAAATGTTCTTTCTTTGTTGGTTTGAATAACCGGACGAATTAGCAGCATAGCCGCGCCGGTTGTTCCCATTAATGAAGCGAGCACAGCGCCAATTCCAAGAAAGGTTGAGTTAACTATCGGCGTTGCCTCTATATCTCCGGAAAGATAAATTCCTCCGGTAATTGTGAAAAAAGCTCCCAGAAGAATTATGAAGGGGATGTAATCAAATACAATTGTTTCGTAAAGTTTTTCGCTTAATCCGCCGGCAATTAAGTAAACCACAACCGGTACACTTAAAATTATTGCTACCAGCAGTTTGTTTTTGTTTTTCTCCCACCAATGATTCCAGAACAGCGGAAAGATTGCGATGGACAGCAACATCAGTACAAATGGGAATAAGCTAACCAGAGAAATATTTATGTTCGTGTGTTCCATTTTTTCTGTTTCGTTTTATGAATGAAGATTAATCTTTTAGAGCTAACGGTTAATTAAGAAATTACATCGCTTGCATAATTTCTTCGACCGTTTGAAATCTCTTGTCCACGTTTTTTTCAAGACACTTTAAAACCAGTGCCTCTAATTTAGGCGAAACTGAATTATTTATTTCTGCGGGAGAAGGCGGAACAGTGTTGAATATCGAGTGAATAAGTGCGATTTCATTTTCGCCGCTAAACGGAAGTTTGTTAGTTAGCATCTGATATAAAATTACGCCAAGAGAAAAAATATCCACGCGGTGATCTACATTAATGTTTGTAACTTGTTCCGGCGCTACAAAGCCCAGCGTCCCAACAACAGTTCCAAGTGTAGTCATTGTGCTAACAAGCGGAGACTTTGATAAACCAAAATCCATAATTCTAACACTGCCGGCTTCATCAAACATAATGTTTTGAGACTTCAAATCGCGGTGAATTATATCGTGTGAGTGAATCGTTTGAAGCCCGGAACAAATTTGGTTTGTTATTTCAATTATCTTTTCTTCACTGAGTGGATAATTTTTCTCGATATAATCATGCAATGTTCCGCCGCCAAGATATTCCATTGCAACAAAAGAGTGTTCGGCAGCTTCACCGAACTCCAGCACTTTTACGATGTTGGGATGATTAAGCGACGAGAGTAATCTACCTTCGCTCGCTAAACGCTTCCGGTTTTCTTCATCTTTAAGCAAATACTGATTCAAAATTTTAACCGCTACTGTTTTGCCATCTTGCTTATCAATTGCCTTATAAACTTTACCCATTCCACCTTCACCCAAAATTTCCAGCAATTTGAAATGAGATATGTAGTGACTTTCCTTAATTTCCACGTAGCGTACCGCTGCAAAAACAAATCCGAATGAGAGCAGCGTGGTTGATCCGATTGAAATTAAGGAGGAAACCATTTGCGGCTTGGTAATATTGAAGTGAACGAGCAGTAAATAAAATATCAAAAAGAAAAAGCCGATATAAATATGGTAGACAAGCTTTTTAACTTTAGTTTTTCTCCCATAGAAAAACACGCCGGTGAGAATCAATAATACTAAGCCCAGTTTAAAGCTTTCTATTTTCCAGTTTATTAACAACAACGTTCTTTCAAAAGACTTTTTAGTGAGCACTAAAGTTCTTTGCGCAAACGATGATTCGCTAATCTCAATCGTTGTGTTTCTTTCAGCGTCAGCTATCGTTTCTATGCCGGAAGGAAATTCAACTTTAACTTGATATTTCAGTTTAGGGTTAATTCCAAAATGAATTACTGAATAATCTTCTTGAGAAAGAGAGTTGGAGCCAATTCCATTCTGACGGAGAGTTTTATATACATTGTTTCCATCTTTGTCAAATCCAAGCAAATAAACTTTTGCTCCTATTGCGTTTCTATTGCTTACATCGCCAATCAGTTTTACTTTAATAAAATTCTTCTCTGCTAAATTATTTCTGTATAAAATTGTTCTATCACCTTTTCCAAGAGCTTCTCGTGAACTTCCGATAAACAAATCAATGTCGCCGTCGTTATCGTAATCAGTAAAGGTTGGGTTACCGGTAAAATCAACA
>DAIEQT010000101.1 GCA_027347545.1 Ignavibacteria bacterium
TTCACTATCTACTTCACCATCACGCTTATTCTTACTTAGAATATCTTTATCATTAGTTATTATTCCGTTATGTACTATTGCTATACCTTGTTTAAAGAGGGGATGATTGTTGAAATGATTCTTGTTGCTTCCTTGTGTTGCTGCACGGGTATGCAGAATCATAATATTCGGCAATTGTACATCTTGCCATTCTTTTGTTTTAACAAACAAGGATGATTTTATGGGTGCTTTGTTAACCACCAATTGACCGTCTTTTAAAAAAGCAAAACCAGAAGCATCTCTGCCTCTGGTTTCTAATAGTTCAAACATATCTGTGATATGTTCTTTGTTTGGCCTTTTATTGCCAAAGCAATAGAAACCCATTATACCGCACATAGTTCACCTCCAATGAGTTCTTTTACTTTAGTGATTTGCTTGATGAGATTAACAACTAGATCAAGATTATCTTTGCGAAGGGTGTAACTGATACCAAGCCGATTACAGCCTATCCCTTCAATTACTTTTAACTCGTTGTTATTGAGCAGAATAAATTCCCGCACTTGGTCTATAATATTTGGACTAGCAGATATTTGATACTCTTCTCTATCTTGAAGACCAAAGATGTAAAGTGATGATTCAACAAGACCAATTTTGTCTCTTATCTTTTGCAGTAGAAAATCTTTTGTGTTTATCTTGATAAGAGTTTTATGATTGCATTTACCGGACAACCAACCTCTGGATAGCTCAAGAATTAATTTTCGATCTGAGTCATAAACCGGCGGATTATTAGGTGAATCATCGTCGTGAAGATTTTCATAGCATTCAGAACAATATGAATTACCATCGCTATCCCACAAAGTTCTATCTCTACTAATAACTTCATCGCATCGCTGACAATAATTAAAGTTTTCGTGAAAACACTCGTCACAATAAATATCATCAAATGCTGTTCTTATTTCGTGACGATCGAGCTCACATTCGCAAATACTGCATCTGCTCATGCTGCCTCCGCAGAAACTATTCCCCAATTAGGAAGGATATTTTGATTCCAGTTGATTTCTTTATTGGAGAGAAGAATATCCAACTGCTTTAGTCCTTCATTACAATCGGACGGAATTGTGAGCAAATTGTTTTTGAGATTTCGTAGAAATGTTGAAGAGTGCTGCCTTCCTTTGATGTCAGTGAAATCAAGATTGTCTTCGGTTACACCAAGTACTGCAAGTTTTGCAAGTGTGAATGTTACTAGAGTAACAGTAGGTGATAGAAGCCAAGAGCCGGGAGTCCTATACTCGAACCCATGGGGCTGCAACCGAGTTGCTTTTCGTTTACCGTAGCCACACTTTTCGCGTTTAGTACGTTGTTCACGATCGTCGATGCAATTACTTAATGAATACAAAACTGTATCTAGAGCATCAACTATATTTGATTCCGGTTTAATTGAAAAATGGAGATGACCGCCTAATGACATGTTGTCAACGAAGTGGCCGGAATAGAATTCTAAGTCTGGCGCTTTAGTGTGGCCGTACTCTAGAATTTGATAAATTTTTGAAGTAACGTCCACAGGACTCTCACTAAATCCAGGTCTTATTTCTGCTATAGCTTCGCAACCATCTAGTCCGAATGATGATGCTGATTTGAAATACTGGTGGGCGGGTACATATTTTCCATTTAGGCGGCACAGAAGTTCTGGGTCTGCGCCGAGGGTGAAAGAACACATAGCTAACTCCTTAGTAAGTTATCTATGTTTCTTATGCCATAATTTTAATGGGAATTCTAACTGAAATTAAGAGATCTTTTGAGCATAATGGGTTTTAACTTGTTAATTAATGGAGAGCGAAAATAACGAATTTGGTCCAAAATCCTCATTTTAGATAAGTATGGAATTTTGAGAAGGGACAATCCATAAAATTAATTATGAACAGGCAAACCTTGGGCACGCCAAGAATTTACATCTTCTTTTAATATTACAACTTGGTAGCCATTTTTAGTTAATAGTTTTGCAGCTTCTACTGCAAGCACGCAATATGGTCCTCTACAATAAGCTACAATTTCTTTGTCAGAGGGCAATTCGTTAAACTTATCTTTGAGTTCTTTTAACGGAATTGAAACAGCATTAGGAATATGCCCGCTTAAAAATTCTTCTTTTGGTCTTACATCTACAAGAGTAATTTCATCCTTGTTAAGTTTCTCATACAATTCGAGTGATGAAATAGGAACAAGAGCGGATCTTTCCTCGAAAAAGAATCGGGCAGTTTCCCTAATTTCGGATGCGCTTTTTTCCGCTAATGTCTGCAATCCTTTCCAGCATTTAACAACTTCTTCATTTGCAAGATTATAAAGAACCCTTACTCCTTCTTTTCTGCTAACCACAATTTTAGAGCTTTTCAATATTTGCAGATGACGTGAAGTATTTGCAAAGTTCATATTTGTTTCGGTAGAAAGAGTATCAACATCTCTTTCGCCTTGGGAAAGTATGTCAATTAATTCCAACCGTTTTGGGCTTGCAAAGGCAGTAGCGATATTAGAAAACTGTTGAAAAGTTAAGTCTTTGAATTCTCTTCCGGTCATGGCATCTCTTTCTATACTATTCAATTGATTATTTGAATAATAGTGATTAGTTACGAAAATTGCAAATAACCGCAATATTTGGTTAAATGAAATTCACTGCATCCCTCAAATTCTGCTGCTGAAGGTGAGGATATTTCCGACCAATTTGTTTTTTCCAAAATCCTAATTATTTACAGATTTAGGAGTTATTTTGTCATAAACAAATTTACTAATTATGAAACTGTTGCTTGTTGAAGACCAAAAAACATTAGCTAACGAAATAACTACTTTTATTACAAGGGAAGGTTTTGTTTGCGAAGCGGCATATGATTACAATTCTGCATTACAAAAACTCTACTTACACAAATACGACTGCGCTATAGTTGATATTACTTTGCCGGGTGGCAGCGGACTTGAGTTAATCGAACAGCTAAAGAAAATATCGAAGGAAACAGGAATAATTATTATCTCGGCAAAAAATTCTTTGAGTGACAAACTTACCGGTCTAAACTTAGGCGCCGATGATTATCTTACAAAACCTTTTCATCTCGCGGAGTTGAACGCGAGAATTCAATCTGTTTTAAGACGGAGAAAATTTGCGGGTGATAGTAAAATTATTTTTGAAGAGATCGTTATAATTACGGATAAGCGAGAAGTGATAATTAATAATGTGCTTTTAGACTTAACGCGAAAAGAGTATGATTTGCTGTTATACTTCATAAGTAATGAAGGCAAAGTTCTTACGAAGGAAGCAATTGCTGAACACATTTGGGGTGATGTTG
>DAIEQT010000112.1 GCA_027347545.1 Ignavibacteria bacterium
TATGCATTCAGCGGCAGACCAACTTTTCTCCGAAGGTTTTTTGTTTAGCTCTTCAGTCGAGGCATCTTTGAAAAGTTGTACAGTTGTTTCTTTTATCTGCTCAAAATGAGTTACCATTTCAGCTTGAGTCATGGAAAAGAGACTCATGTCCTTTCCTTTCATTTGTTCAGTTACAATTTACCAAAATGTAAAACTATATTTTCAGCAAGAATTACTTTTTGTAACTTGCCAGCCGTTATTCAAATAAACCATTTACAAAATGATTGGAACGCTTATGAAAACCGGAAGACTGCTTCTTCTTGTTCTTTTGCTGGCTTCATCTTTAACTGTCGGAATAAATAAAGATAAATTTCTCACTGTTGCTGAAAAATCTAACTTTGAATCTACATCCCGCCACGAAGATGTGATGAACTTTTTCAAATCGCTAAAGAAAATTTCACCAAACTTTAGAATAGAGTCTATGGGCAAAAGCATTGGCGGCTTAGATATACCTTTGATCATCATGGGCAAGCCTCTTCCAAAATCATTTAAGGAAATAAAGAAAGACAAGCGCATTGTAGTTTATTTGCAAGCAAATATTCACGCAGGAGAAGTTGAAGGCAAAGAAGCTGTGCAAATGCTGGCTCGCGATATTCTTCTTAAAGAAACTCCCGACTATCTGAAAAACGTAATCATTCTTATCTGTCCAATTTTTAATGCTGATGGAAATGAACAAATAAGCAAGCAAAGTCGTCCGCATCAAACCGGACCGGTAAACGGAGTTGGTGTTCGCCACAATGGAATGATGCTTGATCTAAACCGCGATGCAATGAAAGTAGAATCGCCGGAAGTTTATGGAATGATTACAAACGTTCTCAATAAGTGGGACCCCGCGTTGATGATGGATCTTCACACAACGAACGGCTCGTATCATCAAGAACCAACAACTTATACGTGGATGGTAAATCCAAACACAGACCGCGGCTTAATAAATTATATGCGCGATAAGATGATGCCATGGGTTAAGAATGATTTGACAACAAACTACAAATGGCAAAATCTTTTTTATGGTGAGTTCTTTAATCAACGCACGCCGGAAAAAGGCTGGGTTTACGATGCGGTTCAGCCTCGCTACATTGTTAATTACATCGGCTTGAGAAACCGCCTATCTATATTAAACGAGAATTATGTTTATGCCGATTTCAAAACGCGCGTGATTGGCTGTTACAATCTGCTCAAATCAGTTTTGGAATACGCATCAACTAACAAAGATGAAATTAAGAAGATGTTAAAAGAGGCTGATGAGAAAACTATTGTTCGCGGAATGAATCCGGCGGAAAGCGATTCTGTTGCGGTTGAGTTTGTAAATAAACCGGGTCCTGTACAGGAAACAATTAACGCTTACGAAATGGAAGCGTACAAAGACGCAAACGGGCGCGAGCGCTACAAACCGACAGATAAAACAAAAACCGTTTCGGTTCCATATTATATTGATTACTATGCAAAGCGAAGTGTAAAGTTTCCGTATGCTTATTTAATATCTCAAGCAGATGCAAAAGTTATTTCCCTTTTGAAAACACATGGAATTAAAATAGAAATTCTTGAAAAAACGGTTACACTTGATGTGCAAACAATCAAAACGAAAGAGTTAAAACCAGCTGCACGTTTGAACCAAGGGCATTACAGCAATACAATCAAAGTTGAATATGTAAATGAGAAGAGAGAATTTGCCGCCGGAACCTTGGTTGTGCGTACCGCTCAGCCGCTTGCTAATGTTGCAACATATTTGCTCGAACCGGAAACAGACGATGGTTTACTCTACTGGAATTTCTGGGATAAATATCTTGTGCCGCAATGGGGCGGAGCTTTCTTGCCTTATCCGGTTGCAAAAGTTTTAACCGCGCAGGAAATGGTAACGAAAGAATTGAAGTAAATAACGGAAGATGGGAAAGGTAAAAGGATAAACGTAAAGACGCACCGCGTGCGTCTCAAAATATATTAAACTAAATAGCCGCATTCGCTTGCCCCGTTCTTTTTTTCGGGGATGCGGCTCTACATCATCTATAGAGTTTTCCTCACATCTTCAAATGTCATCGGCTTAGATAAAATCTTCTGCGTCTTATCAATCAAAAACATCGTTGGCGTTGCATAAATAAAATAATCGTTTGCTGCTTTTCCTTCCCAGCCTTTGAGATCAGAAACATTAACTAGATTAGAGCAATTATCTTTCACGAAACTTGCCCAATCTTCTTTCTTGTTATCCAAAGAGACAGCAAGCACTTCCAACTTATTTCCGGTTTGACTTTTCTTTAGCTCGTTAAGCTTCGGCAACAAATCTTTACAATGAGGACACCAGCTTGCATAGAAAACTATGAGAACCTTTTCTTTCGGGATTTTCTTTAAATCAATCTCTCTTCCATCCAGATTCGGCAAAACAATATTTGGAACAACCGCGCCAATCTTAAAATTTTTAGCTTGCTCAATTCTTCTCTTAATTAATCCTTCGGTCTTAACATCCAAACACAAATCATCTTTTATAACATAGTTCTCTACAATGTAATCCAGCACTTGATCAAAGCCGAACTTCTTAAAGCCATCTATTAAATACTCCGTTATGTGCTGATAAACGAGCTGATGCTCTTTGGCTTTGTTAAGCAATGAATCAACGGCTTTCATAAATTCTTTTTCTAACAATTCTTTCGGCAGCTGCGGATTTCTGAAGTAAGTTAAATACTCAATCGTTTTGTTTGTAAAGAGATCGGAGTTGATCAAAGAAGCGTCGTTGAAATTAACATTATCAAGCGCGTGGGCTTTGAGATGATCTAGCTGCATCTCAATTGGTATTTCGGAATCTATAACCGGCAATTGCGAAGAGCGAATATATTTAGCCACAAACGAAGCCGGATCGGTTTGCGCTTTAATGTTTACAAACTGTAAATACTCGCTTTGTAATTCGTTCAGTCTTTTCTTTGTTTCGCTGTAGTAGCTGTCATCCTTAGGATAACGGGCAAGAATTAACTGAAGCAGTTCTGTTTTGGTTTTATATGCTTTGTTCAACTTTAGGAAAGAATAAAATAGTTTGTTGCTTCCCGATTCTACTACTCTTAGGCTGTCCAATACATTTTTTGTATTGGTAGAAAGCGAAACATCCTTGCCGTCATTTATAAAATCGAGCCATTTGTTACCGCTAATTACCCATCTATATATGCCCGTACATAAATTCCTACTGCTAGCATCGTATATAATATTTCCATTTACATCCAGCGATGATGAATCCAACATTGTCATCTTTTCGCCACTTAATGAATGAAGATATAAATTACTTGCAGTATGATTACTTAAGTGGATTGAGATGGTTTGAGCATTGGAAACTGCCGATAGGGCAATCAAAATAATCATCGTAATTTGAAGAGAGAATTTCTTTGTCATGGTGTATCAACTTAGAATTATTTTTCAACCCAATAGGTTTTATGAATCACATTTGGACGGAATTTTAAATTCGCCTTCGCGCCGCTTGCATCTGCAAGTTCCGCTCCTTGCTTCACCGAAGCTGTGCAAGGTGAGGCGGCAGACGAGAATGTGTGGCTGATATTCTTATATTATCTGCGCTTTATTAATTTTTTAGGATTTCTCTTAGAATGGAAAACGGCATAAACCAATATTTCTGTTTCTGTAAAATCGTACATAATAATAAAGGGAAATCTCTTAACCACAGACCTTCTCAAATGATAATGAACTTTTGGATATAATTCCGGTGCGCGTTTAATTCTTTCAATGCACTCATCAACACACCTCACAAACTCCAGTCCTAATCCTTCCTGCTGTAAATTATACCAGAGAACTGAATCACGAATTTCGACTTCGGCTTCGGATAAAAACTTTACAGTTCTCATCTTATCTGCTAATAAAATCTGCTTTTATTTCTTCCCAGCTTCTTGTCGTATTTGCATTCTTCTGAACCAAGGCTAATCTTTTATCTAATTCTTCTTTTTGAGACGGCGTTAACTCAAATGCGCTGTTTTCTTCTGCAATACTATCCCAAATTTCCTCTGCTAAAAGAATCCGTTCTGAAACACTTAAACTTTTTATTTGGCTTTTTATATTAGCTTCCATAAAATATTTCTCCTTTCTTTATTCAATATAGAAAAGATAGAATCTGTTATCAAATCTTTTAGCTATAACAAACCCTTATTTAATTCAATGCTCTGTCGTTTTATAATAACCAGTTCGCAGATCACAGTATATGCTATTCTACCATGCCTTCTTTACATAATAATTTAGTTTGTGTATTTGGGTTGTTAAGAAAAAGATGGAGCAAATTAAATCGTTAAACAACTTTCGAAGTTAGAGAGATAACTGCCAAACGAGATTGCTTCCAAAACATCCTCTTTGTTTACTTGAGGAAAGTCTTCTATTACTTGCTCTACCGAACTGCCGTTAGCAAGATAACCGAGAACAACGCTTACAACTATGCGCGTACCTTTAATAACCGATTTACCGTGACAAACATTTGGGTCAACCAAAATTCTTTCAAACATTTTTTTTTCCTTTCTGCTCTATTATTAAGCCGGACAAAATGTAAACTGCACTTTGTGAAGAATTAACTAAACTTGTTTTCTCTCCGGCTAAACTTGATAGAAATACTTTTCCCGAATAACCATTTATCCTTAGTTCAATGGATTGAGCTAAAACAAAACTCTGAGCAAAAAAATATAATGCAACCAACCATATTTTATTAATACTTTCTCCTTTCGCTTGGAATATATTCGCCTTCATATTACTATTTCTATTCTTGCAATTAGTTCTTTAAACACCTAATACTCAATCCATACTCCTTATAGCTTTTAGTCAAAAGAATACTATTCTTGTCGTCATATAAAGTTGGATAATACGCCGTTGTAGCGTCGTTTTCTGTCGAGCTCCAAAAATAAGCGTATGCACCTAATACTGTGGAATATGAACCGCTATTAAAGCGGAAACCGGCTAAAAGAGCAGAAAAGCCACTTGTGTTAGTTCCGGTGCCAGCTCCTTTTCCTTGTCCAATTGCTTTTAGTGTGTTTCCATCATTGGTCACAGTGTTTAGAAGTGTTTGGTAATCAGTTAATGAAGGTATGTGCCAGCCATCAGGACAGATTCCTTGTGCTTTTTCTGTTGTTACATATTTCATTGCTTCATCCCATTGATATAAAGCTCCGTAAATATTGCAGTTCTCGAAATTATTTCCATAACAATACTTTTCTATTATACCATTATTACTACCATTTTGACTGTCATTAATCATAGTGCCAACATCAAGATTTTCTTTTAACCAACATTGGTTACCAATTTGAGTAGTGTTATATGTTTTTCCATTATAAAACACTGTTGGTATTCCGGGGCATGGTGCGTTAATAGTTGTGAAAGACCTATACATTGACCAACTCGATGATCCAAAAGTGTTTTGGGCACTTACACGCCAATAATAGGTTGTAGAGTGTGTAAGGCCGGTTATTTGATTAGTTGTAGTAGATATTCCATTTTGATTAAAAACTAATTTTGAAAAATCACTCGAAAGTGAAACTTGTAAACTATAATTTGCTGCCCCACTCACAGCATTCCAGCTTAATGTTGGTGCAATTGAAATAGATATTACACTGTTCGCTGGTTGAAGTAAAGTAGGGGTTTCTAGGATGGTTGTATATATCCATAAATCAGAGAATGTGGAATTACCATAACTATTAGTAGAGCTTACTCGCCAAAAATATTTAGTATTATTTTTTAGCCCACTTATTGTTTTGTTTGTAGTTGTTAATCCACTTTGGTTAAAGACATAATTTGCGAACGAACTATTTTCAGAAACTTGCAGTGTATAGCCAGAAGCATAAGTGCTACCGTTCCAGCTTAGTGTCGGTGATAACGAAATATTTGTTGCATTATTAATTGGTGTTGATAAAGTTGGTGCTTGTGGTGCTGTCCCTATTATTGTAAAAGACCAAGTTTGAGACCAGCTAGAAGTTCCATAAGCATTTGTTGCACTAACTCTCCAGTAGTATTTTGTAAAATAAGTTAATGCCGGAATAATTTGGTTTGTACTGGTTAACCCGCTTTGGTTATAAAAAAATGTAGTGAAAGTATTGCTAACAGAAACTTGAAGAGAATAGCTTGTGGCATTGCTTAACGCGTTCCAACTAAGAGGTGTTGATAGTGGAACATCTTGCGATGAATTTGCTGGCATTAATAAAGTTGGTGCTTGTGGTGGCGCTAAAGTTTTAAATGAAAAAAAAGAAGACCAGCCGGATGTTCCATAATTATTACTGCTATTTACTCTCCAATAATAAGTAGCATTGGGGTTCAAACCGCTTATTTGCTGGCTTGTGCTTGTTAAACCATTTTGGTTAAAGACAAAATTGCTAAATGAACTACTAGTGGAAACTTGCAGCGTATAGCTAACCGCATTACTAGCTGCACTCCAAGTTAGAGTTGGAGTCAAATCAATTTCCGAAGCATTATTGTTAGGTGTTAACAGTGTTGTACTTCCCGAAATAGTTCCTACAGTTATTTCCAGTTTAGATTGTATTGTTTGCTTACCATCATTCAGCTTTGCAGCAAATTTAATCTCCTTTGCGGTACTTCATTTTGGTTTTGCAGAGGTTACATTTGTCATTGCAAGACCGCAAATTGATTTTGCAGAGGTTATAAATTGTTTTGCAGAAACATAAATTAGCTTTGCAAGAGTTTACTTTGTCAATGTAGAACTTCAACTTATCATTGCAGAGAATACAAACCGCTTTGCAGAATTATAAATTGGCTTTGCACAAGGTTAACTTCTCTTTGCGGCTAATCCAGATTCCGTTAATAAAAATATCCAACGTAAAGACGCGCCGAGCGCGTCAGAAAAAGAGACGGATTCGCTTGCCCCGTTCTTTTTTTCGGGGATCCGTCTCTACGGCAACTTACTTTGTTGTGTTTACCTGCTGTTTGGTTTTTGCTTATTGCTAACAGCTTATAGCTAATTGCTAGATTCTGGCTTTCCCCGCCAGCTGCTTTTATTTACAACAACTCAACAAACTCATTAACACTCAAATTCGCTTGGCGTATTATTGCTCTAAGTGTTCCCCTATCTAATTCTTTATGATCCGGAATTACAAGTTGGGCAAAAGGTTCTTTTCTTCTAATAATTAGATGACTTCCATGTTGACGTATCAAAACAAACCCAGCCTTCGTAAGAGCTTTTAAGCATTCATGTCCGGAAATCTGCGGAAGCGTACTCATACAGCGAGTAGGATAGTATCAAATCTTTCCGGTGGTACCGGTAATTGATCTTCTTGAAGAGCGGCAACATATCCTTCAATCGCTTCTCTAATATTTACAATAGCTTCTTCCTTTGTTTTGCCTTGACTAATACAGCCGGGCAAACTTGGGCATTCAACAACCCATTGTTCGTCTTCACCATAATAAATTACAACTTGTCTCATAGGTGCTTCTCTTTTGTTTATTATTAATCTAATCAACTTTCGTCTTACTTTCCATTCACAGCTTTCTCCGGTTCCATAAGTAAAAACATCATAAAATGTTAAAGACGCTTCGCAAGCGTCTCGGTTTATACTATAACATGAGCCGCATTCGCTTGCCCCGTTCTTTTTTTCGGGGATGCGGCTCTACAGTAATTCATTTTGCTGCATTAACCAGTGTTTAGTTTTTGCTTATTGCTAACAGCTTAAAGCTAATAGTTAGATTTTCGCTTTCCCAGCAAGCCACTCATAAACTCTATCCGGCAGCGCGCCAATTAATCTTGTAGCTAAATATATCTGCCACGGAAATTGAATTACCCTTTTCTCTTTTTCTATTCCACGCAAAATTATTTCTGCGGCTTTTTCCGGCTCCATTAGTAACGGCATCCTAAAATTGTTTTGGTCTGTCATAGGTGTGCGTACAAATCCGGGACGGATTGTAATTACTTTTATGTTG
>DAIEQT010000141.1 GCA_027347545.1 Ignavibacteria bacterium
AGCATCAAATTCTTTAATGAGCAATGAATCGTTTCCAAGTTCCAAAATTGGATACAGTTCTATGTCATGCTTAATCTTATCTACATTTTTGATTTGTAGATTTACCAATGCTATAGATGAGCTGTAAACAAAAAAAGTCTCTTGAACTTCAACTCCGTTAAACGGCTGATAATTAATAATAGCCATGTCGGGAAATGAAGCAGTAACAACTGGCTTGCGGAAAAATTCTCCGGTGTTCATTACAACGACTTGATCAACTTTCCACACACAATAAAATCTGCCCGCTTGGTCGCCCGAATAATTTATCGGGAGGTGATCGGAATAGTAATCCATTTTGTAGCCTTTATCGCCATAAAGCTTGGACCGTTCCATTGCAGCGGTGTAAGTAGTGTAAAGTGGACCAGTTTGTTTTGCGGATATTTTAAGATAAGAATCAGATACTTTAAGAGGCTGCGCTAAAGAGATATTAAAACAGAACTGAAGTGAAAGAAAAAAGCATGATAGTTTTTTCATTGCAATTTCCTCTTAGAAATTTGGGAAGCAATAAGTTGTAAATCATCCTCTCCAATTAACAAAGAGGATGATTCAATCACAAATATTATTTGCCTCCAGCCGGAAGGTTTTCGTTCAAGTATCTTGTAAGCAGAGTAAATAAATGAAGTGTTGTTCCTTCTCCTTCATAAATTCCATGCGAGCGGTTTGGATATGCCATCATCGTAAAATGCTTATTGTGCTTAATCAATTCATTAATAACCAGCTCTGCGCCTTGGTAGTGAACGTTATCATCGCCGGTGCCATGAACAATTAATAAATTTCCTTTAAGATTTTTTGCGTGAGTTACAGGAGAACCTTCCTCGTAAACTTCCGGATTCACAGAAATCAAACCCATGTAGCGTTCTTGATAAATTGTATCATAAAGTTTTTCGTGACCAACAGCAGCTACAGCCATTCCGGTTTTGTATAAATCCGGGTAACGGAACATCGCATTAAGAGTTGCGGAACCGCCGCCGCTCCAACCCCAAATACCAACTCTATCGGCATCAAGAAAAGCAAATTTTTGCAGCAGCGCTTTAACTGCCATTGCTTGATCGCTTGAGTTCAGAATACCAATCTTTTTATAAATGGATTTTCTCCAATCTCTGCCCCGCGGCGCTGGAGTTCCTCTGTTATCCACACTCATCACAATGTAACCTTGCTGTGTCAGCATTGTATGCCAAAGGAAGTCTCCACTCCAGCGGTCAACAACCGTTTGTCCAGCCGGTTCGGTATAGACTAAAAATAAAACCGGATATTTTTTTGCAGGGTCAAAATTAAACGGTTTCATTATCCAGCCATCAAGCATTACACCGCCGCCAATATCTACCTGGAAAAATTCCGTTGGCAGCTTCTTTAGCGCAGTAATACTTTCAGCCATTTTTTTATTCTCTACAACTTTCTTGATTACAGTATGTTCCGGGAGTTTAATCAATTGCGAAATTGGTGTTGAGTTAGCGGAAGAATAATTATGAATAGCATAATTAGCTCCTTCGGAAATTTGATAAGTATTTGTTCCGCTAAACTCCTTTGGTGTTATCCGTTCAAGCTTTCCTTTGCCGTCAAGTTTTGTTCTATAAAGATATTTTTGAGTTGCGTTATCCGGCGAAGCAATGAAGTATGCGTAGCCGCTTTTGTCATCTACCAACTGCAAATCAATTACATCGTAGTTCCCCGGAGTCATAAGCTTAACATTTTTTCCATCTCGGGAAATAATGTAGAGATGACGCCAACCGTCCCGTTCGCTAATCCAGGTAAACTCTTTTCCTTTCTTCAGCCACATTAACTCGTCGTGAATATCTATCCAGGCAGAATCCCTTTCTGTAAAGATTGTTTTTACTTCGCCGGTTTTAGCGTTGCCAAGTATTACTTCATTTTGATTCTGGAGCCGGTTAAGATGCTGTATAACTATTTCCTCGGAGCTTTCTGCCCAATCCATTCTAGCTATGTAGTTATTTCTGGGATCGCCGGGAACGTTAATCCAAATTGTTTTCGCGTCGGCAATATTTACAACACCAACTTTGCTTGCAGAATTTGTTGTTCCAACTTTTGGATACTGAACCGGAATTACTTTTGAGTAAAGTGAATCGGTATTGTTAATCATGTAAAACACATTTACGCCGGAGGCATCCAACTGCCAGTAAGCAATACTTTTGCTGTCCGGGCTCCACCGGAAGCCATCGCGTAAATCCAATTCCTCTTCATAAACCCAATCAAATGTTCCGTTAATATTTGTGAGCGAGCCATCAAATGTTAACTGAGTTACCTTTCCATCAGCAAGATTTTCTACATAGATGTTGTTTTCGCAAACGTATGCCGCTTGCTGCTCGTCGGGCGAAATCTTAGCAAACATTAATTTAGAAGGTTTTGCAAAAGCGCCAATCCTCTGAAGCTTACCCGTTTTTAAGTTCAGCACATAATAATCGCCGCGTGTATTCTGACGCCATACTCTTGCAGTATTTGTATAAATCATCAGTAGGTTTCTATTTGCAGACCAGATGTAGTTGCTAATTGATAAAGGTTTCGTCTGTCCTTCATATACTAAAAGCTTGGCGGAAACCATTACTTCACGCTTTCCGGTTTCGGTTTCGTACTTTACAATATCTCTTCCGCCGGGTGCATCTTTCGATGCTTCCAGTGTTGTATAAAACTTTCCGCCTTCAATAAATCTTGCGGGACCAAATCTATCCGAAGAAAAATCTGCGCTGTTAAAAATTCTGTTAAGAGTTAGAAGTGATTTATCTTCTGTTTGTGCAAATCCGTTTTGCGCAAAAGCGAAAACAAAAATCGCGACAAGAAATGTCTTAACAGTATGTTTCATAAATTCCTCAAAAAGAAGTAGTTGTTTGATAAAAAGATAGATTCAGTAGTGCGCTTTTTCTCTATGTTTCAGATTCGAAGTTTCCCCATACTTTTTGATATACATCTCGTAACATTTTCTCCTAACGTATATTATTTGAACACAACAATTTCTTCGATACTTTTAAAATCTTTTACGTTGAACGTAGCCAACTTTGAAATATTGTAAGAAAGCATAATCGGAACAATTTCCATATCAAAGACAACATTTCCCACCGGTTTATATTTCTTTATCAACTTCTCAAAGATCATGAGACTTTCGTTACTGGGGAAAAGAATGCCAACATTACACTTAATTTCTGTATAAAAATTGTGAGTTATTGTTCTGCTTATATTCAGTTTGGATGTAATTGCAAAAAGCTCGCTAATATTTTTTGTGGTTGTGAAAAGTGTAAGGTTATTGTTGGTCAGAATTTCTTCGGATTGTTTATTATAGATAGATGTTTTATCTAAAGCGTAGATAAAAACATTTGTGTCAATAAGTATTTCATTCATAAGCCAAATCACGAACATTTAGTTTGTCTAACTTACCCCCTAAACTTACAGAAGAAAGGCTATTCCACTTTCTTTTTCGTGCTGCGCCAACTTCAGTTATTACAACAGTAACTTCTTTTCCATCAAGTTTTTTTAGATTCTTAAATCTAAGAGTTTCCCCTTTTATTCTTGTCTTGAAAATCATGCTTGCCATATTAACTTCTGCTCCAGTTTTACTAACTCAATATAATTTTTTCTTCACTTACTTCTCAATACTAATTGGTGTAAAAACATAGGGGTGGCTAGAAACGCATTGATAACGAATAATAATTTCACTCAATAGCCGCTGAATACGATTCAACGCTACGAGAATTAATAACAACAATTAATAATGCGCTAACGGACAAAAAACATTTCTTGAGAAGCACAGTTCACGTAAGATGGCAACATGAGAGTACGTGGTAAATATTTCATTTAGAATCTTATGTATAATCATTTTTTTGATGTTAGGATAAGCTAACACATGTTATGTTTTCCTAAGAAAATAAGGGATGGGAAATTGATTATCAATGGAAGTTTTGAATGAATACATGGGCGGTTTTCTTCGGCGATCAAGATACAAACTCCACTATGGGCAAATTAAAAAGATGTGTTTATGTGGGAAAGCTATTGTTTGTTGCATAAATTTCTTTTTTTTCTGTACCCCTGGCAGGACTCGAACCTGCGCACATGGCTTCGGAGGCCAACGCTCTAATCCACTGAGCTACAGGGGCAAAAACATTTTGGACGAGAACTAAAGTTTAATTTCCTAATTCAACGCAAAAAATAGTAAGAATCTTACATTATTGTTCAATTACTTTCTGAAAACTTTCAAGTGATAAAAAAACTAATTGATGATTTTTTATATTTATTACTAAGTTTATCAAGTAAAAAATAAAGGGTGATGCTGTGCCAGCCTCAATGAAAAAAATTGCGAACGATGTAGTTGCTTCTCTCAAGAAAAAACCTTCGCCGGATAAATCCAGCGGTTCCTTTTGGGATTTTATGAAAGAGCAGCTTTATTCCGATTCCACATGGGATCAGAACGATTTGAAGACAATTGAAAAAGAAATTGGAGTCCATCTTGCTAAACTGGAAAAAAAGGAGCTAACCGACTTGTGGAAAAGTACTGACGTTGGAATGGACAAATTTGATGATGGTAAAAAAGTTGACGCGGCAGAAATGAAGGAAGACCTTACCGCAGATATACTGGGGCAAGTTATGGATAGAATGGATGATAATTATTCCGGAGGCAGCCTTTATCAATCAAGCGGATCGTTTTACGCTACGGAAGAAGATACTTCTAAAAAGAGTAAAAGTGCCGATGAAGATGACGTTGAAGAAAAAGAACCAAGCGGGCTTGCTGATGATAATCTAAATCTTGATGACGAAGATATTTTTAGCGATGAAGATTTTAATGAAGATGAAGAAGAAAGTTTTTAGCTTCCTTCTTATAGTCAGCATTTCTACATTTGCTCAGGGTATTCAACG
>DAIEQT010000155.1 GCA_027347545.1 Ignavibacteria bacterium
AGACCAAAGTTCAAAATCATTCCTAAGGTTAATAAGCTAACCATGTTCATAACTTTGATAAGAGGATTGATTGCAGGACCAGCTGTGTCTTTCAGCGGATCGCCAACAGTATCGCCGGTAACAGCAGCTTTATGAGCTTCTGAACCTTTACCGCCATAGATACCATCTTCAATCATTTTCTTAGCGTTATCCCAAGCACCGCCGGCATTTGCCATAAATACTGCAAGCAACTGTCCGACTAAAATCATTCCAGCTAAGAATCCGCCAAGAGCGTATGGTCCTAACAAGAATCCAACTAACATTGGGGTCATGATTGCTAAAAGTCCGGGACCAACTAATTCTTTTTGAGCGGTCTTAGTACAAATATCAACTACACGACCGTAATCCGGTTTCTTTGTACCAGCCCAAATTTCTTTATCGCGGAACTGAATGCGGCATTCTTGAACAATGTAGTAAGCTGCGCGGCCTACCGCTCTAATTAACATAGAGCTGAATAAGAATGGAACAGCGCCGCCAATTAAGAATCCAATAAATACTACCGGATTAGCAACTGTAAGTTTGCCGGCTTCCAATAAATATTGAGGAACGCTTAGCAAATTAATCTTGTCTTCACTTCCCACAGCAATAATTGCGATAAAGCTTGAGAACAATGATACAGCGGCAATAACTGCAGAACCTATTGCAATACCTTTTGTTTCAGCTTTTGTTGTGTTTCCAACAGCGTCAAGATCAGCTAAGATTTGACGGGCGCGTTTGTAAGAACCCGGAGCTTCTTTTTCCATTTCATCCTTGTCATAACCCATTTCGCCAATACCATTAGCGTTATCAGCTACCGGTCCAAATACGTCCATAGAAATCGTATTACCGGTTAATGTTAACATACCGATACCTGTCATAGCAACTCCGTAAGCGATAAACAATGGCGGTGTTCCGGCATAAGTTAGAACTGATAAGAAGATCGCAACAGCGATAACTAAAATCATTGCAACTGTGCTTTCGTAACCAACTGCAAAACCTTGAATGATGTTTGTTGCGTGACCTGTTGTACAAGCTTTTGTTAAGCTTTTCACCGGTGCGTGACTTGTGTGAGTGTAATAGCTTGTAACTTTATTCAAGCCTACAGCTAAGAACACACCAATCAAGCAAGTGATGGCAGGACGAAGATCTAAACCTTCAATTCCAAAGTTAGCAAACCAAGGTAAGTTCATAGGATCAACTGCCCAGTAACCAAGATTCTTTAGTTCAGCTAATTTTTCAACACCAAAATATTCCGGAGTAAAATGTAAGTAGCCGAATCCGAGTACAAAGAATCCGATTACAGAAATAACTGAACCGATCCAGAAACCTCTGTGAACACTTTTCAAAGCTGTGTCAGAAGTATCGTTAGCGCCAGCTTTTACAGTGTATGTAGAAATGATAGAGCCAAGAACGCCAATACCGCGAACAAGCAATGGGAAGATTACTCCCTTGTGTCCGAATGTTGACATACCAAGAATCATCGCTGCAACGATTGTTACTTCGTAGCTTTCGAAAATATCGGCTGCCATACCGGCGCAATCACCTACGTTATCGCCAACGTTATCAGCGATTGTCGCGGCGTTGCGTGGATCATCTTCCGGGATATCTTTTTCAATTTTACCAACTAAGTCTGCGCCTACATCGGCAGCTTTTGTATAGATACCGCCGCCAACTCTCATGAATAATGCTAATAATGTACCGCCAAAACCAAATCCTAATAATGCTTCGTAAGCTAAATCACCAAATAATAAGAATATTAAAGTTCCGCCAAGAAGACCTAAGCCGTCTGTTAACATACCGGTGATAGTTCCGGTTCTGTAACCAAGCTGCATAGCTTCGCCGTAGCTTCTTTTAGCAGCAGTAGCAACTTTCAAGTTACCGATTGTTGCGAGACGCATTCCAACAAAACCAACCAGCCAGCTAAATATTGAGCCGATTAAGAAAGCTCCGGAGCGTCCCCATCTAAAAGCAGATTCAGCGCCAGTGTAGGTTAAGAAAAGTAATACTGTGATGATAATAATGAGTGGACCGATTTTTTTGAACTGAGCCGCGAGGTAAGCATTTGCGCCTTCACGAACAGCGGCTGCAATATCTTGCATTTTCTTTGTGCCGCTATCAGCAGCAGTAACTTGTTTTACTAATAATAGTGCATACAACAATCCGGCAACAGCAATTCCAAGAACCGTTAAGAGAGCTCCAATTTCGAGCGGTGTGTCCTTAGGATCGGAGAATAAGGAGAAAGGAACACACGAATGCCCGCCATCTACAGCTTCTCCTCCTTGAGATGGAAGCCACATAAAGCCGGCTGCAAAAAGAAACATCATTAAGACAAGATTCCCCATCCTTACCGCTTTGGAGCGGAAGATTTGTTTCAGTTTTTTCATAGTTAACCCATTTATTTGATGAATTATGTTATTGGATTAAACAGATTTTTGATTCAGCAACCGACTAAAAAATAAGAATATTTCTGAATCGGATTAAAAAATGCTAAACCGTAGTTGAAACTTTTGATGATTTTCCAATTGAAATGACCTTACGAAAGATCACAAAAGAGGCTAAATCATATTTCGGATACAAATGTATAATTTCTGTTATCTAAATTCAAAAGTACAACCAAATTCAACACTTCTTTGCTGTTTCAATTTCAATCTAACACCTACAATTGGCTTTAGCAATAAGATTTTTTCGTTAAAATAAATTCTTTAAGACTATTACATCGCGTAAAATCCAGCAAAGACTGAAAGAATAATTCTTAAAAATGAATTTTTTTAAAAGAACTTGTGTTGTGAATTGTGTAACAGTTATAAAGGATTTAAATGAGCAATCAAGTTAGTCTTCAGTCAGAAATTGATATTACTGAAAAAGCTATTAAGCAGGTAAAAAGAATTAAAGAAGAAAATAATATTCCGGAAGCACATGGTTTGCGAGTTGGTGTAAAAGGGGGCGGATGTTCCGGTCTCACTTACCAAATGGGTTTCGATGGTGAAGTTAAAGACAGCGATACTGTAATTGAAAAAGATGGGCTCAAAATTATTGTTGATGGAAAGAGTTTGTTCTACTTATCGGGAACAGTTCTAGATTTTAGCGATGGACTAAATGGTAAAGGATTTGTTTTCAATAATCCTAATGCAACAAAAACATGCGGCTGCGGCGAATCCTTCGGAGTATAAATGAAGCGAAGAAACTTTCTTACATCACTCGGAATTCTGGCTGCTGCCGGAAGTGCAACAAAAATTGAAGCGATAACAAAACAAATAAATAATAAAATAAACGGGAGTAACTTAGTAATGAGCAAATTTGAATTAGCACCTTTGCCCTACGCGCACAATGCTTTAGAACCATACGTTGATGCACAAACAATGGAAATACATCATGGCAAACATCACGCTGCTTATGTTGCAAACTTGAACAAAGCTGTAGAAGGCAACGCTGAACTTGAAGGAAAATCCTTGGAAGAATTATTCAAAAACATTTCCAAATTGCCGGTTGCAGTTAGAAACAATAGCGGCGGACATTATAACCACACAATGTTCTGGAATGTAATGGGACCAAATAAAGGCGGAAAACCAAGCGGCGCTTTGGCTGATGCAATTAACGAGACTTTCGGTTCATTCGAAAAATTTCAAGAAATATTTAACGTAGCAGCTACAACACGTTTTGGTTCTGGCTGGGCCTGGTTAAGTGTTAGCGGTGGTAAATTGGTTGTTTCTTCAACACCGAATCAAGATAATCCTTTGATGGATGTAGCCGATGTAAAAGGTTTTCCAATTCTCGGAGTAGATGTTTGGGAACACGCTTACTATCTTAAATATCAAAACCGCAGACCGGAATACATTACAAATTGGTGGAATGTAGTTGATTGGGACGCAGTAGCAAAGAGATTTGCTGAAGCGAAGTAATTGCTTCCATTTAGTTTTTTGAATTTTATAATAAAAAACCCTGAGCAAGCTCAGGGTTTTTTATTTTAAAGTTCAGAAGATTCAACAGGGACAATTACTTCGCGTCAGCGAATCTCTTTGCTACTGCATCCCAATCAATTACATTCCACCAATTAGTAATGTATTCCGGTCTGCGGTT
>DAIEQT010000169.1 GCA_027347545.1 Ignavibacteria bacterium
TGCAGTAGTTTTTTGCGCCAGCCGTCCAGCACACGTTAACATAGCAGAAATTACTTTGTTAGCAGCAAGACAAGCTTCTGCGACTATTTCTCACAGGGAATAGAATTAAAAAAAGGCTGGTGTTTGCCAGCCTTTTTTGTCTATGTACTCACTACTAAATACTAACTGCTCAATAAAAATAACTTACATCACCGGCACCTTCGCGTAAAACTTCCGGTTCTTCCCGGCTTAAATCAATTATACTGGAAGGTTCACCATCCAAAGGACCAACGGAAAGCATTAAGTCAACTTGGTTTTCAAAAATCAATTTAATTTCTTCCGCATTGTAGAGCAGGTCGCCATTTCGCTTTGTAACACTTGTGCTAACAATTGGATTTCCAAGTTCTTTAGTTAACTCCAAGGCGATATTATGATCGGGCACACGTATTCCAACTGTCTCCCGTTTTGTCCATAATTTTTTAGGAACTTCTTTAGCTGCGGGTAAAACAAAAGTGTAAGGACCCGGCAGCAGTTTCTTCATTGTTTTATATGCATAATCTGAAACCCTGGCGTATTTGGCGATGTCTTTTAAGTTGGGGCAAATAAAGCTAAATAATTTTGTCCCGGCGTCTTGCTTGATGTAATACACTCGTTCAAGCGCTTCTCTGTTAAATATGTCGCAGCCAATACCGTAAACCGTATCGGTTGGATAAATAACAACACCACCGCTTCTTAACACTTCAACCGCTTTATTGATGAATCTTAATTGAGGCGTAACCGGATGAAGTTCGTAGTATTCCATAATATACTCCTTCCTTAATAGATTGATATAACTAAGCAGAATAGATTGAAATTTTGCCGCACGCAAAAACAACTGCGGCGTTATACACACACCCGCTCTTGTTGGAATAAACGTTTTTTTTGTGGAAATGGTTCTGGAAAGAATTTAGAACAGCTTTTCTCTGCATCTCGAGGTTCTTCGAAAAGTTCTGCCTTAAGTAAGTGAGTTATAAACAAATTGTCAATAGCTAATTTTTGTTATTTTTACCCCGGCACAAATTATTTTTTGATGAAAAGCTTAAAAGGAATTTCGAAACAAGTTGTAATTCTTGGAATGGTAAGTCTGTTTACAGACTTTGCCAGCGAAATGCTTTATCCTATTACACCGTTATTTCTTACTGCAACGCTCGGTGCATCAATGACAGTTGTTGGTTTGATAGAAGGCGTTGCGGAAATTACTGCCGGTTTTCTAAAGGGCTATTTTGGCGCTCTGTCTGATAAACTTGGCAAGCGCTCAATATTTGTAATCATTGGCTATGGCTTATCCGGCGCGGTCAAATCTATCCCCGGAATAATTGCTACTGTTCCATCAATTATAACCGCAAGAATTATTGATAGAATCGGAAAGGGAATAAGAACAGCCCCGCGCGATGCGCTTCTTGCAGCGGAAGCAAATGGAAATACTGGCGCGGTGTTTGGATTTCACCGCGGCATGGATACACTTGGTGCTGTTGCCGGACCTCTTGCCGCGCTAGCTTTGTTATACTTTCTGCCGGGTCAATATCAAACAATTTACTTGATCGCTTTCATTCCCTCACTTTTCGCATTTGGATTTACGCTTGCTGTTAAAGAAAAGAAAACTTCGGTTTCAGCGCCAAAGAAAAAACTTTACTCACAGTTTTGGAAAGTTGCCCCGCGGGAATACAAGAAATTGTTAATTGCAATTGCGCTTTTTTCACTTGTCAACAGTAGCGATGTGTTTCTCATTCTTAAATCGAAAGATATTTCCGGCTCGGATATTACTTCGATACTCGGTTACGTCTTTTACAATTTTATTTATGCGCTTGCCTCTTACCCAATCGGATTATTAGCAGACCGCATCGGCAAAAGAAAAATGTTTGCCGCCGGTTTATTCATTTTTGCGTTGGTGTATCTCGGTTTTGGTGTTAGCGAAAATTCTCTGCTTGTTTGGGTACTTTTTACTTTGTACGGAATCTATGCTGCTTCAACGGAAGGTGTTTCCAAAGCGTGGGTTTCAGATCTTGTTCCGGCAGAATTTCGCGGAACTGCAATTGGTTTGTTAACCATGCTTTCAAGTTTTGCAGTAATGCTCGGTTCATTCCTCACCGGCATTTTGTGGGATCAGTTTGGTTCACAAGTCCCGTTTCTGTGTTCTTCTATTATAAGTTTGGGAATCGCAGTTTTACTCTATTGGTCTAAGAGGAGTTTTTCTTAGCGACTTTGCGCCTTTGCGAGAAAAAATGTCTCGCGGAGACGCAAAAGCTATTCTTCATTCTCAAACTCCATTTTGCTATTTTTCACGAGCATTTATATAGAGATTTATGATAAAGAAAAAGTTGGCGGTTGTTGCGGTTAGCGGCGGAATGGATAGCTGTGTTACTGCCGCAATTGCAAATCAAGAATATAGATTAGCTCTAATTCACATTAACTACGGGCAACGGACACAAACGCACGAATTGAATTCATTTAATGAGATTGCGGATTTTTACAATGTTGAAAAACGGTTAGTAATTGATCTAAAGCATTTTGCACAGATTGGCGGCTCATCGCTTACGGATAATGCAATAGAAGTAACTAAGGCGGATTTAAGCAGTCACGAAATTCCAAGTTCTTACGTTCCATTTAGGAATGCGAACATTTTGAGTGCATGTACAAGCTGGGCAGAAGTTATCGGCGCTAGTGCAATTTTTGTAGGCGCAGTTTACGAAGACGCTAGCGGCTACCCGGATTGCCGTCCCGAATTTTTTAACGCATACGAAAAAATGATTGATCTTGGCACAAAGCCGGAAACCAAAATTAAAATTGAAACACCAATCATCCATTTTTCCAAAGCGGATATTGTGAAGAAGGGAATTGAACTTGGCGCGCCGCTACACTTAACCTGGTCATGTTATCAAAGTGAAGATGCAGCTTGCGGTGTTTGCGATAGCTGCGCATTCCGTTTGCGTGGATTTGAACAAGCGGGCGTTGAAGATCCGATTCCGTATAAAGTAAAACCGAAGTATTGAGTGAAGAGTGAAGAACGTAGAGTGTAAAATAGCAATGATAAAGAATAGCACGCGGATAACACGGATTTAGCAGATTTGCACGAATTATCCGCTTGTATCCCGCCTCGAACGACGTAGTCGGGCGGGCGTTCAGTCTGCGTTCTATTACATGTAGTTTTCACTAAAAAATTAAAAGAGCTCAGGCTCAAAATGATCACTAAAGAAATAATATACCGCGAATTTAAAATTGAGCATGGATAAGAACCCTTCTCTTTTCTTCTTCTATTGAATTGTTTCAAAGCAATAAATTTTTCATCAAACAATTAGGTAAGTCAATGTCGGATAAAACTAAAATCTTGGTTACGTTTCCTAATCCAAATCCGGAACGGGATTACACAATAATTCATTACGCGCCGGAGTTCACTTCTGTTTGTCAGGTAACCGGACAGCCGGATTACGCAACAATAGTTCTGGAATACATCCCGGACAAAATTTGCGTGGAGCTAAAGTCCTACAAGTTTTATCTGCAATCTTACCGCAACGATGGAATCTACTTTGAAGCAGTTACAAATAAAATAGCTAACGATCTTATCAAAATTATGAAACCGCGTTATCTAAAAGTACTGGCTAAGTTCAACACGCGCGGCGGAATTTCTTCTGATATAATCGTTGAGCATAAAAAAAGAAAATGAGGTCAACTCAAAAGGGTAAATTGTCATTTCGAGCGAAGTCGAGAAATGAACATTTTCGCTTCATTCACACTTCGACTCCTCGTCTCGCTGAGCGCGAGTCGAAGCGGGCGCTCAGTGTGACTCTGAAAATGACTTTTGAGGAAGCCGCATCAACAAATTTTATAACTGACGAGATTCAATGATAATAATCATTGAGCATAAAAGGAGAAACCATGGCTAAGAAAATTATTAAACACAGTTGGGCTGAACCGTACAAAATCAAAATGGTTGATCCGATAAAAGTTACCGACAAACCTTACAGACAAAAAGCAGCTAAAGAAGCGGGCTACAATACATTCCTATTAAAGAGCGAAGACGTTTACATTGATTTGCTAACCGACAGCGGCACGAATGCAATGAGCGATTATCAATGGGCTGGCTTAATGATGGGCGATGAAGCTTACGCCGGCAGCAAAAATTTCTACCATCTCTGGGATAACGTAAAAAAATATTATGGAATGCCATACTTCGTTCCAACGCATCAAGGACGCGCGGCAGAGCACATGATTTCCAAAATCATGATTAAGCCGGGCGATTTCATTCCGGGCAATATGTACTTTACTACTACGCGCGTTCATCAAGAATTAGCCGGCGGAACATTTGTAGATGTAATTATAGATGAAGCTCACGATGCACAAAGCAAGCATCCATTCAAAGGAAACATTGATCCGAATAAATTGGAAGCGTTGATTAATAAAGTTGGTGCAAAGAAAATACCATACGTTTGCGTTGCCGGACCGGTAAACATGGCTGGCGGTCAACCATTTTCAATGGCTAACTTGAAAGAGATTTCAGCACTCACGAAAAAGTATGGAATCAAGCTTTGGTTTGATGGAACCCGCGCAACCGAAAATGCTTACTTCATTCAACAAAAAGAAAAAGGTTACGAAAAGAAAACCGTTGCTCAAATTCTGACAGAAATTTGTTCTTATTTTGACGGCATGTGGGTAAGCGCTAAGAAAGATCTGCTCGTTAACATTGGCGGATTTATCGCTACAAGAAATAAAAGAGTGTTTGATGAAGCCCGCAACATGGTAGTAATTTATGAAGGACTTCACAGCTACGGTGGTTTAGCCGGGCGCGATATGGAAGCAATGGCTCGCGGTATTGAAGAAATGGTTAGACCGGAAAACATCAGCATGCGCGTTAAGCAAGTTGAGTATTGCGGCAAGCAGCTTGAGTCATACGGAATTCCACTTGTTCAGCCTTATGGCGGTCACGCAATTTTTCTTGATGCAAAATTATTCTTACCTCATTTGAAGCAAGATCTTTTTCCGGCTCAATCGCTTGCGGCAGAAATTTATGAAGACAGTGGTGTGCGTGGAATGGAGCGCGGACTTGTTTCATCCGGCCGTGATCCTAAAACCGGTGAGAACCGTTATCCAAAACTCGAACTGGTACGCCTAACCTTCCCGAGACGCGTTTACACACAATCACATATTGATGTTATGGTTGAATCAATTGCGGAAGTTTTCGATAAGCGCAAAAAGATCAAAGGTTTGAAGATGGTTTACGAGCCGAAATATTTAAGATTCTTCCAGGCACGTTTTGTTAAGCTGTAATCGCTAACTCATCTTAAAATTCTTATCTTCGCGGAGCCGGACATTTAGAAAATTGTTCCGGCTCCTTTTTTATCTGCTAACTCAAACTGGAAAGAATAAGCATTATGGAACCGCTTAAAATAAAAGAGAATTTCCTTCAAGATCGTGATAAGCTTTTTCATGATTCTGATTTGATAAAAGAACCGTTCAAGTTTTCAGTTCGATGGAGCTTGGTTGTTGAAGAATATATTCTCCGCGTTTTAAGTGGTGTGAAAATGGAATGTGCGGTTGCTTCTGTTGGAAGTTTTAGTAGAAGAGAGCTTTCACCGTTTTCAGATATTGATCTGATGTTCGTTTTCGAAAAAGTAAAAGGGAATGAGCAGTTAATACAAACTTGTGTTACAAACTTGTGGGATGCCGGAATTGAAGTCTCGCACACAGTCAGAGAATTTTCAGACATTAAAAAATTTCTAGATGAAGATTTGGAAGCCTTCACTCAATTCTTTGATACACGTTTTATTATCGGCAATGAAAAACTTTATAAAAAATGGAATGAGAGTGTAACTTCTTCTCTTAATGCAAAAGTTAAGAAAAGACTTTTGGAAGAATATTTTGCAGATATTCGCGAGCGTTATAAAAAGTATGGCGATTCCGCTAAAGTACTTGAGCCAAATGTAAAATATACAGCCGGCGGCTTGCGAGATTTACAAGTGATAGAGTGGATGTATTGCCTAAAGAACGAAACGCTATTAACTGTTCAAGAAGAAATAACACAATCTGAACATTTCTTTCAGATAATGAAGCAGACCGGAATGCTTGTCCCGCGTGCAGTTGTTAGGCTGAGTGAAAGTTATAAAATAGTTTTGAACGCGCGTAATCTTCTGCATCTTATTTCAAATCATAAAAACGACCGCCTTGAATTCGATTACCAGGAAAAAGTAGCCAACCTTCTCGGTTATTCCGGAAAGAATTGGCACTCTTACATGAAAAAATATTTTGAAGCGACAAATGTTATTAAACGTTTCTGCCGCACAATGCGGAAGCGCTTCGAAGAAGAAATAACTCCGCCGGTTAGCGACTACTTAACTATTGAGCTTGATGATGATTTTGCTTTGAAGAATGGGAACGTATGTATTGTGCGGGAAACGAAACTTGGAATGAGCGGAATACTACGTGCGTTTTACTACCGAGGATTGCATAATGCGCGCTTTGAAGAAAATCTCCGCTCGCAGATTATTGAAGGCGTTTTTGATCTTGAAGAAAACCAAATCTTCGAACACAAATCATCAGTGTTCTTTAGAGAGATTATGAAACTGCCGAAGAATGTTGGAACACTACTTACATTAATGAATGAACTTGGCGTTCTCGCTGCATTCTTGCCTGAGTTCAAAGAGTTAGTTGGATTCTTTCAGCCGGGAGTTTACCATTGTTACACTGCCGATGAACACACACTCATAGCACTAGCTAACGTTGAAAAACTTAGCGAAGAAACAACAGTACTCGGTAAACTTTTTCAAAGCTTACGCGAAAAAGATATTTTATTCCTCGCTATTTTATTTCATGATATTGCAAAACCGATCAGCGTTTCCGGTCACGAAATTATCGGCGGTGAGATTGCAAATTCTGTAATGGAACGTCTTGGTTTTTCATTCGAAGAAATTGAAATGGTCCAGTTTCTAGTTAATCATCATCTAACTATGGAACAAGTAGCATTCCGAAGAAATCTTAACGATCCTTGCACTTTAGATAATTTTGCACAAATATTTCCTTCTTCAGAACATCTCGATTTACTTTACTTAGTTACCTATGCCGATCTATCAGCCGTATCTCCAGCGGTTTGGACTCAATGGAAGAGTGATTTGTTAGATGAACTTTACCGCAAAACAAAAATTATGTTGGATGAAAGAATCAGCGGACAAGAAATGCTTTCGGACAATCTGAAAGAAATTATGAGTAGCTCGGAAGTTTACTGGGAAGAAAATATCAAAGATCATATTGAATCTATTGATGATATTGGATATTTGCATCATTTCTCGGTAGAGGAAATTAACCAGCACATTGATGAAATAGAAAAGGGTTCGGCGGTATCTGTTTTCTTTAAGGAAGAAGAAACATTTACAAACGTTACAATAATTACCCGTGATAGAGACGCGCTGCTTTCCCGTCTTTGCGGCGCATTGGCGATTAACGACCTCAACATTCACGATGCGAAAATCTTTACTCGTAAAGATGGAATTGTAATAGATAGTTTTAACGTAACGGATTTTAGAGCCGGGCATAAAGTTGAAGAGGAGCGCTTTAAAAAAATCACACACGATTTGGAATTAGCAGTTCAGAATGAACTCCAGATTGTGAAAGAGTTCAATAACATTAAGTCAAAGTGGTGGCGGATTGAGAACAAACTCTTCAAGCGTAAAGGCAAAGTTAAAATCGCTTTCGAAAAACATGAACGCTACACAATTGTTGATGTCTATTCGCCTGATAGACTTGGCTTGCTTTATCAAATCACGAAAAAGCTTAACGAACTCGGCTTATCAATTTACTTCGCAAAAATTTCTACCAAAGCAGATGATATTATAGATGCATTCTACATTCTCGACCGCCACCGCAAGAAAGTTTCAACCTATCAGTATGAACTTATCACTCACGAACTAACTCAAACAATTGAAGAAATGTTATAGGTGTTAAATTGAATTTCATGAACAAAACTAATCCGATTGGATTTTTCGACTCCGGAATTGGAGGATTAACTGTTGTTAAAGCTGTAACGCGGCTAATGCCAAATGAAAACATAGTTTACTTTGGAGATACTGCACGTGTGCCGTACGGCTCAAAATCAAATGAAACTGTTGTAGAATACTCAATCCAGGCAGCAAATTTTTTGCTGAGGAAAAATATTAAGCTGCTTGTTGTTGCATGCAACACGGCATCATCTGTTGCTCTAAATGAGCTTCGTAAATTTTTAACTGTGCCGGTTATTGGCATGATCGAGCCCGGTGCTAGAATGGCTTTGAGTGAATCGAAAAATAAGCGGATTGGCGTAATTGGAACGCGAGCTACAATTAACAATAAAGCCTATGCTCACGAATTAAAGCGCCTCAATCCAAAAGTAAAAGTATTTGAGCAAGCTTGCCCGCTGTTTGTTCCTCTTGCAGAAGAAGGCTGGCTTGATCATAAAGCTACTGAGTTAATTGCTAAAACATATTTATCCGGAATGAAAGAGAACAAAATTGATAGTTTAATTTTAGGTTGCACACATTATCCAATTCTTGCTGATATAATTCAGAAAGTTGTTGGTAAAAATGTGAAGTTAGTTGATAGCGGAACTCCGGCCGCCAGATTAGTAGAGGATTATCTGAATGGACGCGGATTGCGCAATCAGTCAGTTCATCATGGACAAAGTGAATTTTACGTTAGCGATGTGCCGACAAAATTTCGTGAGATAGCCGAAACATTTTTGGGTAGGAAGATTACTCATCTGCATAAAGTTGAGCTAGAAGAACTTACGAACGAGTGATTCTCGATGCCCGCTTCGTCTAGCGGCGAGCGAGGCGAGCTAGTTACTTGATACTGGAAACTGGATAAAAGAATTGAGCTATAAGAATTTAGAAATATGGAAATTGGCAAAGGAAGTTGTTGTCGAAATTCATGAGATGAGCTTAACGCAGCTTCCAAAGTTTGAGATGTACGAAGTCGGCTCACAAATCAGACGATCAAGCAAATCTGTCAGAGCAAATATTGTTGAAGGTTACGGAAGAAGATATTATAAACAAGAGTTTATTCATCACTTGATAATTGCGATTGCTTCGAATGATGAAACTATAGATCATCTCGAAACGCTTTATGAAACGAAATCATTTACGGATGAAGAACTTTATACAACTCTTCATTCTAAAATTGAGTTACTTGGTAAGAAGATTAATGCTTTTATCCAAGCAGTAAAAGAAGAGCACCAAAGCCCACGATAGTAATTCTTTTTCCAGTATCAATGTCCAATCCCGATCATCCAGTATCTAGTATCCGATATCAAGCATGCAGTTTATACATAGCTATTCCACAAATTGTTTTTGCGTCGCAAATTTCGTTAGAACGAATCTTCTCATCAATCTCATCCATTGTCAATTCAACAAGTTCAATTCCTTCTTCACCTTCTTCTCTAGCATGATCTCCAAATGTCAATTCCTTTGTTAAGTAAATGTGTAAAACTTCGTTACAAAATCCAGAGGTTGTGATTATCTCACCGAGTCTTGAAATGTTAGTAGTAGAGTAGCCGGTTTCTTCCTTAAGTTCACGCGCGGCACAAAGCTGCGGATCTTCACCTTTATCTAATTTGCCGGCTGGTAATTCATATAAAACTTTTTTATGCGGCCAGCGAAATTGCCTTATCAACACAAGCTTTCCATCATCTTTAACCGGAACTGCAACAGATCCCCCGGGATGAACTACAGTTTCGCGATGAACTATTTTTTCTGAGCCTTCAAATTTTACTTCTTCAACCCTTATATCAACTACTTTTCCTTTGAATGGAGTTTCGCTTTTTAGTATTTCGTACTTCATTATTTCCCTTTTAAAAATTTCGGTGCAAAGTTAGTGAAAATGTGTAATCTGAACGCTAAAAAATAATTCAGAATTCTAACTTCAACTGACTATTTTAAGGTGTAGTCTTGTAAAACATTTCACTCGGAGTTAAGATGAAACTTCACCGCCTACAAGTTCTTGTTCTGTTTCTGTTTGTGACCGCAGTAGAACTTCAATCTCAAGAATACCTTCAAATTAGCCATAATAGTGTTGTGAAAATGCCGATGAAATTTTTAATAGATGTAGTTTGCCGAGACTGAACTCGAAAATTTGAAGTCCTGTATTGATAAAAAATTTTAAGTTTTGCTTTAACGGAGATTAATTTGAAAAAGATATTTACTTTCGTCATAGTTATGCTTCCTCTCATCTTATCTGCGCAAAAAGCAAAACACAGTTTTACTTTCAATGCGGATGATTTTCTTTTAGATGGAAAGCCTTTTCAAATGATTAGCGGGGAAATTCATCCGGCGCGTGTGCCTAAAGAATATTGGCGTCATAGAATTCAAATGGCTAAAGCGATGGGCTGCAACACAATCGCCGCTTACATTTTCTGGAATTATCACGAATCAACTCCAGGCAAATTCGATTTCAAAACTGAGAATAGAGATATAGCTCAGTTTGTAAAGATTGCACAAGAAGAAGGGATGTGGGTGCTCTTTCGCCCCGGTCCTTATGTTTGTGCCGAGTGGGATTTCGGCGGACTTCCACCCTATTTGCTGAAAATTCCCGATATAAAAGTTAGATGCATGGATGCGCGTTACATGCTGGCTGTTGAGCGTTATATAAATGAAATGGCAAAGCTGATTAAGCCGCTTCTTGTTACCAACGGCGGACCAATCTTAATGGTGCAGATAGAAAATGAATATGGCAGTTACGGCAATGATAAAATTTATTTGGAAGAGCTTCGGAAATATTGGAAGAAGAATGGAATCAATGTTCCTTTCTACACCGCTGATGGAGCGACACCTTATATGCTTGAGGCGGGAAATATAGACGGTGCTATTATTGGCCTGGATAGCGGCTGCAATGAAAACGATTTTGCACAAGCGAAAAAAAGAAATCCGAATGTGCCGGCATTTAGCAGTGAAACATATCCCGGATGGTTAACCCATTGGGGAGAAAAATGGGCGCGTCCGGATACAACTGAGCTTTTGAAGGAAGTGAAACATTTGCTCGAAAACAAAAAGTCCTTCAATTTTTATGTTATTCATGGAGGAACAAATTTTGGTTTTAGTGCCGGTGCAAATTCCGGTGGCAAGGGTTACGAGCCGGATTTGACCAGCTACGATTATGATGCGCCGATTAATGAACAAGGAAATCCAACTCCAAAATATTTTGCTCTGCGTAATTTGATTGGCAAGTATGTTAAAAACATTTCCGATTTGCCGAAACCAATTCCGGCAATTGAAATTCCGGAAATCAAAATGGAGTTGTTCTCAAGTGTTTGGGAAAATTTGCCTAAGCCAAAATTCTCTGTTCAACCAAAGCCAATGGAATCGTTTGATCAGAAAGAAGGATTCATTCTCTACAGAACAAAGTTGATTGGACATAGGAGCGGCAGTTTAACTATTACCGATTTACACGATTACGCAACAATCTTTTTGAATGGCAAATACATTGGCAAACTTGATAGACGGGAAGCTGAGAAAACAATTGAGCTTCCAAAGAGTGATGTAACTGATCCGGTTCTGGAAATTTTTGTTGAAGGAATGGGCAGAATAAACTTCGCTCAGAATCTAATTGACCGGAAAGGAATTACAGACCGAGTTACTCTAAACGGAATGACCTTGATGAATTGGGAAGTATATAATCTTCCATTTGATACTAAGTACATTCGGTCATTAAAGAAATCTTCTCCTTCAACTGAAAGAAGAGGAAATTTTTTTAAAGGAACATTTGAACTCACCGAAACTGCCGATACATACTTTGATATGAGCAATTACAAAAAAGGTGTTGTCTTTGTAAACGGAAATAATCTTGGCAGATATTGGGAAATTGGTCCACAGAAAAGATTATACTGTCCGGCACCCTGGCTTAAGAAGGGGAAGAATGAAATAGTTGTTTTCGATTTGCATGAAACCGAAGCAAAAGCAATTAGCGGCTTTAAGCGGCTAGAATAAAATACTAAAAGATTTTTCTCGCTAAGACGCAAAGGCGCAGCTAAGATAAATCCTTTTTAAAACATCTTCTCCGTTTATGCTGGCGGGCATCGTAATGGCGCCATTGTGCTTGCACTTTAGTGTTCGCTTCAAGTTCACGGTTTGTTTCAACATACTTAATGTTGTTGCGGATAAAAACGTTGTTGATCTCGTTAATGATTACTGCGTTAACGCCCTTGTTCTGCAATTCGGGCTTCACAGCTGTAAGATAGAGATCAACTTCGGGGTTATCCTTCATTGCATTTAAAATATGAATAAAGCCAAACGGGAATAATCTCCCATTTGCTTTCTTAATGGCTTTGGAAAGTGAGGGCATAGTAATTCCAAAACCGGCAACTTTATTTTGCTCATCAAGAACTACCGGAACAAAACCGGGCTTGATAAAACCAAAATATGCTTTCACATACATATCAATTTGTTTGTCTGTGAGTTCTACAAATCCATATAAGTCTTTATACGCATCGTTAATCAGATAAAAAATTTCTCTAGCATATGGAAGCATCTCTTTGGCTTTCTTCACTTTTAGCACGTGAAGCTTTTCGCGAGCGGCAACCGCTTCAGCTATACGTGATACTTTTTCCGGAATAGCTTTATTAAGTGTAACACGAAACTCAAGCCAATCGGCATCCTTCTCGTAACCAAATTTTTCTATGTGCTGAGGATAGTATTCGCTGTTATAGATTGAACCGAAGGTGCTTACTTCGTTAAATCCTTCTACTAACATTCCTTCGCCGTCCATATCTGTAAACCCAAGCGGACCATGAACATGATTCATTCCTTTTCCTTTAGCCCACGATTCAAATGTATTTATCAAGGCAGAAGAAACTTCGGGGTCATCAATAAAGTCTATCCAGCCGAAGCGGGCATATTTTACGTTAAACTTTTCATTGTATTTGTGGTGAATTATTCCGGCGATTCTGCCGACCGGCTTGTTGTCTTTGTAAGCAAGCCAATATTCAGCTTCGCAAAAATCGAATGCCGGATTTTTGTCTTTGCGTAGAGTCTTAAACTCATCCATGATGAGCGGCGGAATCCAGTACGGGTTGTCCTGGTAGATACTAAAAGGGAATACAATGAATTTTCTTAGATCACTTTTTGTGGAAACTTTTTTAATTACTACGTTCATTTTTTGAAAGCCAATTAATTTCGTTGCCAATATAATTATTCGCACCAATAAAAAGATGGGCTAATTCGATTTAATAATTTCTTAACGAAATCCGATTTTGAACGAAGAATTAATTTTCAATCCGCCAATCGCGCCACTGAACTGTGGCAAGCAAAACGGCGGATAAGTTCTCAATTCTCCATTCGCAATTCTCAATTAGTCATAATACGGAATAATCTCGCTTCCCATAAATTTTAAGACAGCCATCACAACTCCAAGATCATCAAGATAGCCAATGAGCGGAGCCAAATCCGGTATCGCATCAATCGGACTGATGAAATATATCAGCGCACCAACAACAATTGATTTTCTGTACCAAGGGATATGGCGGTCGCGCATGTAACGGTAAAGCGCTTTTACATCTTTAGCAAAACGAATTTTGCTTCCGGCTTTCTCTACTTTTTCCCAGAGATTATCTTGAACGTATGCGCTGCCTC
>DAIEQT010000173.1 GCA_027347545.1 Ignavibacteria bacterium
ATGTTTTTGTCTTTCATTTTTGGCAAAGCATTGTATCTAATCTTGCTAACCATTAGAGCAGATAAACCTAGTACAAGCGGTGCAGCTATGTAATTATATGGAAAAATTAACGAGCCATCTTTGTGAAATGAGAATACCAACAACGCAACAGTTATTGCAGATACTGGAATTGGTAGTCCGGTAAAATCTGATTTAGTATTTAAGTCTTCCACAGATAGATTAAAGCGTGCTAATCTTAACGCGCCAAAAATTAAGAGAAGTGAGCTAAGTATAATTCCAGCAACGCCAAGCTGAAACGCATAAGCTTTATAGATTAAGAATGCCGGTGCGGCGCCAAAGCTAACAACATCCGAAAGGGAATCGAGCTCTACGCCGAAGCGGGATGAAGTGCCGAGCAAACGGGCTACAATTCCATCGAAGGCATCAAAGATTGCTGCAACTATGATATATACTGCTGCCATCTGAAAATCGTGCTGAGACGCGTAGAGCAGCGATAGAAATCCGCAAAAAACGTTTAACGAAGTAACCGTATTTGCAATTATGGCTTTAGAGAAACTTTGTTTCATTTATCTAACTCGAAAAGTATTGTTTCACCGGCTGTTACTTTATCACCAACTTTTACCATAAGCTTCCATTTTTTCGGTGCAAAAACATCGGAGCGGCTGCCAAATTTAATCATACCAAAGCGGTTGCCCATTTTAACAGATTCACCTTCTTTAAGCGGACAAACAATTCTGCGCGCTACAAATCCGGCAACTTGCGTAAACATCATTTTACCATGTTTGCTGTCAATTCCAATTTCAGTACGCTCGTTTCGCTTGTCGGCTTTTTCGTAGGAAGCTATTAAATAATCACCTTGCATATATTTTCTCATTCCAATAGTTCCTGTAATCGGAATTCTATTGACGTGAACATTAAGCGGAGACATAAAAATCGAAAGCTGGGTTGTTGTATCCTTGACAAATTCCTCTTCCAAAATATCTTTTACTATGATTACAGTACCATCGGCAGGGGATACAATTACATCGTCTCGGCTTGGCGGTGTTCTATCGGGATCGCGGAAAAAGTTTAGGGTAAATAGGAAGAACCCAACACCTAATATGATGAGCGGATATTTGATCCAACCACTATTAACATATAAACCTACGAGGACTAAAATTGCAGCGAAAGCCGAACAGAATAGAAATGTATTTAAGCCGTACTTTGTTACCATTTATTGAGTGTATTTTGTTGAAAGACGGCACAAATGTAATATTTTCTGCCTTTAATTTCTTGTCATTCTTTTTTTTGCTAATTTTCGTTCAGAATGAAAGAAAACAAATCAATTTCAATCCGCCAGAGGCGGACGAGGGTTGGATTCCGCGCCTCTTGAGGCGAAGAAAATAAAAGATACCTCGTTCCGCGAGTCGGAGCGGTTGCGGCGAGGAAATTCTATCCAATAAATTAAACCAAAAAGTTTCCGGAGGAACAATGAAGCTGGATATGGGCAGTATGATGAAACAAGTTCAGAAAATGCAAGCTGATATGGCAAAAGTGCAAGCTGAACTGGAAAATAAAATTGTAACGGAAGAAAGCGGCGGCGGTATGGTTAAAGCTACCGTGAATGGAAAAAAAGAACTTGTTTCTCTTTCAATAGATGAAAGCGTAATGAAGGATAGCGATAAAGAAATGCTGGAAGATTTAGTTGTTGCTGCCGTTAACAAAGCTCTTCAGAAAGCCGGTAAAATGGCTGAAGATGAAATGTCCAGCTTAACAAAAGGCATGCTACCTCCTGGCATGAACATTCCGGGATTTTAATTGTGCTTATAGCTGAACCACTTCAAAAAGCAATTGATGAGTTGAGCAAACTTCCTTCGATTGGCAAAAAGACAGCTCAAAGATTGGCAATTCATTTACTTAAGAATGATAGAGAAACTGTTGAGTCTCTGATTGCATCACTTAGAGACTTAAAAGAGAAGATTCGTTTTTGCCAGGAATGCTTTAATATTTCTGTTGATGAAACTTGCGACATCTGCAAAAGTGGTAAGCGTGATAGAACTGTTTTGTGTATCGTTGAAGATGCGAGCGATGTAATCTCAATCGAAAAAACAAATGAGTATAACGGGCTTTATCACGTGCTAGGCGGTGTACTCGATCCGCTATCCGGCGTAACCGCGGACTCACTAAAAATAAAAGAGTTGCTTCATAGAATTTCAAACCAAGAAATAAAAGAAATAATACTCGCGCTTAATCCAAATGCTGAGGGCGATGCAACTTCACTTTATTTAAGCAGAATGCTCAAAGAAGCAAGTGTTAGGATTTCAAGAATTGCGCGCGGCTTGCCAATAGGCGGCGACATTGAGTTTGCCGACTCGGCAACAATAGGCAGAGCATTCATCGGAAGAATTCAACTGTGATGAAAGAATGGTATAAAGACTGGTTTAGCTCGGAGCTTTATCTTTCTGTGTACAGTCACCGTAATGATGAGGAAGCTGAGCAGCTTTGCCGGTTAATACTTTCTTCTACTCAAATAAAAAATGGCGCTAAAATTCTTGATGCAGCTTGCGGAGCCGGAAGGCATTCAAACCATTTTAGCATACTCGGCTTTGATGTTGTTGGTTTTGATTTGAGCAAGACTTTGCTATATGTTGCAGTAAATTCAGCAAAAGAAAAAACTCTTCCGGCAAATTTCTTTTGCAGCGATATCAGAAACGTTCCCCTTAAAAGTAAATTTGAGTTAATTGTTAACCTCTTTACCAGCTTTGGTTACTTTGAAACTGATGAGGAAAATTTTTCCTTCATTAAACAAGCTTATTTAATGCTTGAAAATGGCGGCTATTACGCTTTAGATTATCTGAATGAGAAAACTTTGCGCGAAAACTTAGTTCCTCAAAGTGAAAAAAGTATAAATGGCGGAAAAATAATTGAGCGGCGAAAGATTGCCGGTAACAGAGTTGTGAAGGAAATAAATGTTTTTTCTGGTGATGAAGAAATTAAATTTCATGAATCGGTTAGACTTTATTCCAAAGATGATATTATGAAAGAAACCGAAAGCGTTGGATTTAAGCTGGTGAATTTATTTGGTGATTATACCGGAACAATTTTTAATGAAAATGTTTCAAACAGATTAATTGCAGTATTTCAAAAATGAAATACCTTCTAAATCTAATATTGCTTGTTAGCCTTACTTCGTGCGATTTATTTTCAACACGCGAACCGGAATTGCCGACAACTTCTTCGAACACACAAGTTCCGGCAACAACTCCGGATATATTGTTCAGCAATTTCAAATCATCCATAGAAGAGAAACTAATTGATAACTATATAGTCTGCTTTGCCGATCCGGCTTTCAGCTCGAAGAAATTTGCTTTTACTGCTTCAGCTGCTGCTTTCGTTCAATATCCGGT
>DAIEQT010000214.1 GCA_027347545.1 Ignavibacteria bacterium
CTTACTATCGGTTGAATTCATAAAAGAGAAGTACCAATGAAAAACATTTTACTTGTGTCTTTCTTTATGACCTTTGCGAGTAAGTTTGCTTTGCGTCTCTGCGACTTTGCGAGAAACACTTTAACCGCAAAGGACGCTAAGTTCCCGCAGAGAACACAAAGAAAAGAATTCTACAAAGGATTTTGTATTACATGAAAAACAACTTACACGTTTTGCGCGCTGACAGGCGTTTATCTCAAGATGATTTGGCGAAACTGTTAGAAGTTTCCCGCCAAACTATAAACGCTATTGAACGTGAGAAGTACGATCCGAGTCTGCCGCTTGCGTTAAAGATTGCAAAAGTGTTTGATAGAAAAGTTGAAGACATATTTTTTCTGGAGGAAAAATGAATTTGACAAAGCAGCTCAAAAGGGAATTAATTATTGGTTTACTCTTATCTTTAGCTCCACTTTCATATATACTTTTTTCTTCCAGCGCAGCTCACACGGAAGCAAAAACAATAATTACTGGTATCATCTCAAACTTGGTTGTTTTAGTATTTGGTTTTAATAGAATCTACGGAATTAATTTTAAGATGAATCTTGATGAAAGAGAAAAGACTATTGTAAATAAAGCAAGCAGTTCCGCTGCCTTTTTAACAATCTTAATTATGCTTTTCATTTATGGATTTAGAAATGTAATTGTTTTCAGTAATCAGATCAGTATAAATGAATACTGGGGCTTTTTTCTCGTACCCCTCTATTTGATTTCTCATTCACTTTCTGGTTTAATACTATCAAGTTTTGAATAACCGAAGCGATATTTTTTCTGGAAGACCCCCAATCTTAATTCCACAAAAAGTTGTGTTAATATTTGATTGGAATTTGCTAATTTGCATTCAGTAACACTCACCAAATAAAAATCAAGGAGAAGTCAAATGGAAGAAATGCAAAACCAGGATGCACCAAAGATGTCCTCCGTTGAAGACGCACAAGAAGAACAAGAACTTTCCCACACCGATAAGCTTGTAGGTGTTTTTACAGAGCCGGTTGCTATGTTTAGCAAGGCTGCAAAATTTCCGGCTAAAACTGCCGATTGGATCATTCCGGTCTTTGTTGTAATTGTTATCACTAGTCTTTCCCAGTTTGTAATGATGAGCAATGCTGAAATTAAACGCCAGCAGCAAGACAAGATGATTGAACGGTTAGAAAAACAATTCGATGAAGCGGTTGAAAAAGGACAGATGACACGTGAACAAGCTGATCAACAATTAGATACAATGCAAGATAATATGAGTGCTGGTGGAGCTTTTCAAGCTATTGGCATTGTAGTTGGAATTCCAATAGTAACTTTTATTGTGTTCTTTGTGATATCCGGATTTTTCTTCGCGGTCGCTAAATTCGGCTTGAAAGGAGAAGGCTCTTATAAAGATATTATGGTAGCGTACGGCTTACCGTGGTACATTTCAGTTATCGAACTTATAGTTACCGTTATCGCCGCGCTGGCAATGAGTAAGTTTTTAACCGGTCTCAGTGCCGCCGATCTTATGGGAACTGATAAATCTACAATTACCGGTTTCGTTTTAGGCAAATTAAATGTTTTCTCAATTTGGTTTTATGCGGCTTTTGGTATTGGTTTAGCCAAGATGAATAAATCCGACAATGTTAAAAAGTATGTTATTGCTGTTTTTGCAATATGGATTGGCTTTGGATTACTCTTCCATTTCTTAACAAAAGCAGTTCCGTTCTTAGCAAACTTTGGTGGGTAATTATTTGTCATTCTGAACGCCCCGCTTCGCCGAGCGAAGCGAGGCGGGAAGTGAAGAATCTCTTTTCAAATAAGGAGATTCTTCTTCGTCCCTTGTCTTCGACTTCGCTCAGACTGACGGGACTCATCAGAATGACATTAAAAGACTTTTAATTTCACTCACTTCAACCTCCCTTACTTCCCCAATTTTCAAATCACCAAGATGTAAGTTTTCTATTCTAACTCGAATAAGACGTAAAGTTGGAAAGCCAACTGCGGCAGTCATTTTTCTCACTTGCCGGTTTCTGCCTTCTATCAGTGTGAGCGAAATCCAGCTTGTTGGAATTGTTTTTCTTTCTCTAATTGGCGGAACACGCGGCGGGAAGTTTGGATCATCAATCAACTTAGCTTTTGCCGGAAGTGTTTTCTTTCCTTCAATTACAACTCCGCTGCAAAGTTTTTGCAAAGCTTCTTTTGTAGGGATTCCCTCTACTTGAGCATAGTATTCTCGCTCATGTTTTTGTTTTGGATTGAGCAGATAATCTGTGAGCGGCTTATCATTCGTAAGCAAGAGCAATCCTTCGCTGTCCATATCAAGTCTGCCAACCGGATAAACTCCTTTTGGAAAGTCGTAAAGCGAAGCGAGTGTCGGACGGTTTTCATCATCGGTGAATTGAGTTAATACGCCGTAAGGTTTGTTGAGAATGTAGTATTTTAATTTTGGGTTGCTCATAAATGTATCTAAGCACAAAATCCTAAATTCAAAATCCAAACAAAAAGCGTTTTGAGTTTTGGATTTAGTGCTTTGAATTTGCCTTATATAATGCTCTGCGGATCAACATCAATTATTAGCTTCACATCCTGGTAGCGGGATTTTTGATTGAACTCAATCATCGCATTCAGCAATGCCGTACGTAAAACTTTGCCGGACGGATCAAACTTTTTGCTGCTCTTAATTAAAATTTGCCAGCGGTAAAATCCTTTTATCTTGTAAATGATTGCTTCCGTTGGCGGAGTAAGTTTTAATCCCTTCGATTCCCGCTTCAGAATTTCAAACAGATCACGTATAGCTCCGCGCGATTTTTCTTCTTTTTCATCCTTAACTTCAATCAATCCAATCTTAGTAAATGGTGGGTACTCGCCTTGTTCGCGCAATACAATTTCTCTTTGATAAAACGCTTTGTAATCTGTTGCTAATACTTTTTGCAGAACAAAATGCTTTTGGTTTTGCGTTTGAATAATTACTTCACCCTCTTTCTCGCTTCGTCCGGCTCTTCCGGCAACTTGAGTAAGTAGCTGAAATGTTCTTTCATCGGCGCGGAAATCGGGAATCCACAAAGAAGTTTCTGCGGCAACAACACCAACTAAAGTTACATCGCCAAAATCCAATCCTTTGGAAACCATCTGTGTTCCAACAAGAATCTGTATTTCACCTTTGCGGAAACGGTTTAATATTTCGCCGAGACTTCCCTTCTTACTTATAGAATCCGAATCAATTCTTTCTATAGAAACATTGGGGAAATAATAACCAAGCTCATCTTCAACACGCTGCGTTCCGGTTCCAAAAAATTTAAGCGAAATAGATCCGCAAATTGGGCAGGCTTTAGGAACCGGCTGAACAATGTTGCAGTAATGGCATTGCAAAATATTTTTATTGATGTGATGAACCATGGCTACAGAACAATCGGGACACATTAACACTTCGCCGCAATCGTTGCAGAAAACCTGCGTAGCAAAGCCGCGCCGGTTCTGCAGAATGATTACACTTTCTTTTTTCTTTATCCGCTCACCTATTGCTTCCAGCAAAGTTTGAGAAAAAATTCCTTCCATCT
>DAIEQT010000183.1 GCA_027347545.1 Ignavibacteria bacterium
GAACAAATATTTCTGAGAAGATTCGCGATGTTCTGCTTGACAAAAAGAACTCCGAAATGTTGATTGAGACAGAGCTAATTCTTTTTGCGGCAAATCAACTCAAGTGCAATTGCTTGAAAAATTATTGACGGAAGAAGGTAAAAAAGTTAAAGTTATTAGGGAACCGGGCGGAACAAATATTTCTGAGAAGATTCGCGATGTTCTGCTTGACAAAAAGAACTCCGAAATGTTGATTGAGACAGAGCTAATTCTTTTTGCGGCAAGCCGTGCCCAATTAGTTGGAGAAGTAATCCTTCCTTTACTAGATGAAAATTCATTTGTAATATCAGACCGGTTTCATGATTCATCTTTAGCCTATCAAGCTTTTGGCAGAGGAATTGACCTACAGTTTGTTGATGAGCTGCAAAAATTTGTAATAGGCAGAGCAGTCCCGGATTTAACTTTTCTAATTGATATTCCAATTGAAGAAGTTGTAAAAAGGAAAGCTCTAGTTAATCAAGTCGAGCTGGATAGAATCGAAAGATCGAAAATGGATTTCTATGAAAAGGTGAGAGAAGGATATTTGTTCCTAGCATCGCGTGAACCAAGATATAGAAAAATTGATGGACTTCTTTCTATCGAAAAAATTCATCAGCACATTGTAGAAGAAATAAAAAAGTATTTGAAAGGTTGATTTGATGAAAAAGAATATTCTAATTGCATTGGTAGCTGTGTTACTTTTTTCCGGTTTTTTAACACGCGACAATGACATTTACTTCGAAATAAATAAGAGCATAGATATTTTTGGCAGAGTTTACAGAGAAGTAGCTCTCAATTATGTAGATGATCTCAATCCGCAGAGCTTTATGATTGCCGGAATTGAAGGAATGCTTTCTTCGCTCGATCCATATTCAAACTTTATTGATGTTAGTGAGCAGAAAGATATCGAGATAATCACGAAAGGAAAGTATGGCGGCATTGGTGCTACTATTGGTGTTAGGAACAGCGAAGTAACAGTTGTTGATCTGATAGAAGGATTTTCCGCACAGCGGCAAGGGATGAGAATTGGTGATGTAATTACTAAGATTAATGAGCAGACAATTAGCAAAGAAAATTATGACCGCCTAGGAGAATTTCTCAAAGGTGAAGTAGGCTCAAGTCTTGCAGTAACTGTTAAACGGGAAAACAATTCCGATCCGATTGTGTTCAATCTTATCCGCGAGGAAATAGAAATTAAGAATGTTCCTTTTTATGGGTTTGTGCCGGAAAACAGCAATAATGCTTATCTGAAACTCAGCGGCTTTTCGCAAAGTGCAGGTGAAGAAGTAAAGAAAGCTCTTCTAAATATGAAGGCGCAGAAGGAAATCAAATCATTGGTTATTGATTTACGCGGCAATCCCGGCGGATTGTTGGATGCCGCAATTGATGTCTGCGAAAAATTTCTTCAGAAAGGACAGTTAATTGTTTCTGTGAAAGGACGGGATTCTGTAAATGTAAAAAATCATTATTCTCTTGAAGAGCCAATTCTACCGGATGCGAAAATTGTTCTGCTCATTGATGAAGGAACTGCCTCGGCAGCAGAGATTGTTGCCGGCGCATTGCAAGACCATGATAGAGCAATTGTAGTTGGGACAAACTCTTTTGGCAAAGGGCTTGTGCAAACAATAATTCCGCTTCCATTTAATAATTCATTGAAATTAACCACAGCGAGATATTATACGCCAAGCGGACGCTCGATTCAGAAAATAAACTACTCTAACAGAGGAAAAATCTTTGAAGGTAGTCACGCATTAATAAAAAAGGAATTTAAGACAGATAAACAGAGGCTCGTTTATTCTGCCGGCGGAATTATGCCCGATACTTTAGTTAAGAAAGTCAGCGGTTCTCAGATAGTTCAACGCATGCTTGCAGAAGGAATGTTTTTCCGGTTTGCTACTCATTTCAGCAATCAAAATATTTCAGTTGATTATTCCACTGTCCCGCAGCAAAAACTGATAAGTGAATTCTCCACCTATATTCAGAAAGCCGGATTCGATTTTGTTTCTAAATCTGAAAAACTGATTGATCAATTAAAAGATGCTGCTAAAGAAGAGAAACTCGATACCAAATTTGTTGCACAGCTTGATAATATGAAAAAAGAATTCGATTCAAGCCATTCTACCGAGATTCAAAAGTACAAGGATGAAATTTATAATCTAATTCGAGAAGAACTTATAGCCCGAAGCGGCGGAAAAGAAAAAAGGCTGAAAGAGGCGTTATTGTTTGATAAACAGTTTGAAACAAGCTTAAGCATTTTTAATAATCCGAAAGCTTACAGCAATATTTTAAGCAACACAGCAGGACGGAATTAAATAAGCCAAAGGCTTGCAACATTTTCTAAATTAGATTTTCGCGGACGAAATGAAAATAACGAAAGTTTTTATCTACAGAAATCCACAGTTATCACGCTGCCCAAATTGTAACGGTTTGGCAACATTGCACAGATCGAGAGCTAAGAACATGTTTGAACAAATTATAAGGCGGACAACTTTTCTTAAAACGTACAGATGCAAAGAATGCGGCTGGAGGGGATTCCGTTCTACTTTAGTTCTTACAAAGAAATCTTTGAAGTCAGTTCTAATTTATCTCACACTCATTTTGGTGACAGCCTGGCTTGCCCGCTATTTTATACTTAATTATGCTTTGCAGTAAATTAGTTACGGACGAAGAGGAAAGAAGCGCCAACTTCTTCTTTGTTGCAATAATTTTTTAGGTAATGAATTTTTATTTGTCCCCGGTTTTTAATTAACCAGCTCAAACCAATTTTTAGCCTCTCCAAATCTTTTTGAGAAAGTTCTTTAGTCGAATTTATTGTCCCGGAGAAATAGTCTTCGATAGCTTCCTCAATTGGTAACCCTTGCGGTTCAACGAAGAAATCATTGAAAAACATTTTCCCTTCTAACAGCATTACATACTCGTTTTTTGTTGAACCCGATATTTCAATAAGGACATTAGCTTTATTTAACGGCTCGGAAAGGATAGAAGAGCGTTGCAGTTGATTCAAAATCCGCTGAACAACATCTCTAATCTGAGCGGCTTCTTCAAATTTTTGCTTCTCGCTCAACTCTTTCATTTTGTTAAGAAGCCGGTCAACAGCGGATTGATTTTGTCCGCTTAGAAACTCGTGAACACGTTTCAACTCTTCAGAATAACTTTCATTACAGTTTAGCTCAATACAAGGACCAATACACCGCTCAATATCCATCAAATAACATTTTCTGCCTTTCTTAAATTCCTTTGCATCACACTCACGAAGCTGGAAAGCCTTGTCAATGATTTCTTTCGTTTCCGTAACTGAATTGCGGTTTGGATAAGGACCGTAATAATCATCGCCGTCAAATTCAAATGAGCTTGCAATATCGGCGGTAGCAAAATTTTCCGAACCAACTTTAACAAAATAGCTGCGTGGAAAATTTTTAAGCATAGTATTGAAACGAGGCTGGTGAAGTTTTATTAATTCTGCTTCTGCAAGCAAAGCAGTTAGTTCAGAATTTGTAGTTTTGAATTCCAGCGAACTTGCCGCTTGTACAATCTTTTTGGATTTGCGCAGCGCGTTACTCATAAAATGATTTCTTACACGATCCTTAAGCGATTTGGCTTTCCCAATATAAATTATCTGTCCTTTTGAATCCTTAAAGAAATAAACACCGGGAAGCGCCGGAACCTTCACCAAATCTTCGGCAAGTTTTTTCTTCTTAATATTAAAAGTAGGCGGAAGGGAAGGAGAACTCTGAAAGGAAATTAGTTCCTCAATCGTATCAATGTTGTGGTCTTCACGCAAAGTTGTGAACATTTTAAGCAAAACTTTTCCGGTAGCTGTCGCATCCCCAAGCCCGCGGTGAACGCCACGGTGCCTA
>DAIEQT010000217.1 GCA_027347545.1 Ignavibacteria bacterium
TGAAAAAGATAAGATTTACAAAATACGATCTATGAAAAGCGATATTGAAAAAGCTAAAGCAGACGCAGATCGTTTTGAGCGGGAAGGAAATCTTGGTAAGGTTGCCGAGATACGTTACGGTGTTATTAATCAGCTCGAAAGAAATATTAAAAAGGAAAGTGGGGAGTTAGAAGCGATTCAAAAAAATAATAAAATGCTTAAAGAAGAAGTTGATGCCGAAGATATTGCAGAGGTTGTTGCTAAGTGGACGGGAATTCCCGTTAGCAGAATGCTTGAAAGTGAACGAATAAAACTTCTGCGGTTAGAAGAAGAACTTCACAAAAGAGTTGTTGGACAAGCAGACGCCGTTTCGGCAGTTGCTAACGCAATTAGAAGATCACGTGCCGGGTTGCAAGACGCACACCGTCCAATAGGTTCTTTCATTTTTATCGGAACTACTGGCGTCGGCAAAACAGAGTTGGCTAGAGCGTTGGCAGATTATCTATTTAATGATGAACACGCGATGATTCGAATTGATATGAGCGAGTACATGGAAAAGTTTTCCGTAAGCCGTTTAATTGGCGCGCCTCCTGGTTATGTTGGGTATGATGAAGGCGGACAGCTTACTGAAGCAGTACGCCGCAGACCATATTCTGTTGTTCTTCTTGATGAAATTGAAAAAGCTCATCCGGATATTTTTAATGTTCTTCTTCAAGTGCTTGATGATGGAAGACTAACAGATAACCAAGGAAGAACCGTTGATTTTAAAAACACAATTATAATTATGACTTCCAATCTTGGCTCACATTTGATTCAAGAAAAACTAGCAGAGATAAACGAAGATAATTTTGAAAACATAATGGGTGAGATGCGGGTAAGTCTAAGCGAACTATTGCGCGCTACTATTCGTCCCGAATTCTTGAATAGAATAGATGAAATCGTTTTATTCAAACCTTTGTTGAGAAGCGAACTAAAAAGCATCATTGATATACAATTGCAAAAAGTTGGCGGAATGCTTTCTGAGAAAAATATTACGCTGGAAGTAAACGAAGACGCTAAAGATTTTCTGCTTCAACATGGTTACGATGCAACTTTCGGTGCCCGTCCGCTTAAACGAACGATTCAAAAGTATTTAGTAAACGCGCTTTCTGCCGAGCTGCTAATGAACAAGTTTGAAAGCGGCGATACAATTTACGTTTGCTGCCCAAAAGGGGAGAAGCTTTCATTTGAAAAACGGAAATAAAAGCCCATCCCAACCCTTCCCAAAGGGAAGGGCTTTTTTTAATTCAGTGAGTTATTTATGCCTCGGCATTCTTATAACGTTGCAACCCAAGACGTAACCTGCCCGCCGCTTTGCTCTGGCAGGCGGGGCGTCTGGGAACTAGAGATTAAGCTATGATAAAAAAAATGATGTTGGTTTTCGCCTTATTAATTTGCGCCGGATATTCATTTGCTCAAGAAAGAATTTTAGTGGTTACACCGCATCCGGATGATGCGGAATCTTCCTGCGGGGGATTAATTGCAAACTATGTTGCCGCTGGCGATGAAGTAATAATTCTAACAATGACGGGCGGAGAATATGGTATTTATGGAAAGAGTGCTGACGAAGCCCGTTCAATTAGAACCAAAGAGGCAGTTAACGCAGCAAATGTTTTGGGCGCTATGGTGGAATTTTTCGGCGCAATAGATGCATTCTTAACAGTTGATTCGGCAAACACAACGAAATTAAAAAAATTCATTAGTGATCTTAAGCCAACAATTGTATTCTCCGTTTGGCCTCTCGACGTACACCCCGATCATCAAGCTACCGGAATTCTAACTTGGAGAGTTTTTCTCGAATCATCATCTTCGTTTGATCTATACTTTTATGAAACTTGTAATCCCGCGCATACTAAATCATTTCAATTTGTTCCTACAGATTATGTTGATATAACCAATGTTCGTGAAAAGAAAAAGTTGGCAACGCTTCAGCATAAATCTCAATCACCGCAAGATTGGTACGGCATGTATGAAACGTTGGCTCTTACACGCGGCTATGAATCAGATGTCCAATATGCGGAAGGATATATCAAAGCACAAAATTTCTCCGGAATGGGCGGACGTTCTTCCGTTATCCCAAAAACTCTAAAGAAGCGAAATTGAAATCCGGCACAAATAATTGTTCAATGCATGTGTTAACCATTGCCTAATTCGAACTTACTGGTTTCATACGAGTCATTCCTTTCCTATTTTTCTCCTCATAATTGTCTGATTTTTCACCGATAAAAGAAATGAAGTGAAATCAAAACAACTTGCAATCCTATCGCTCGGATTAATTTTTACTCTGCAATTAACCGCACAGAACAAAATATTCAAGGCAGTAAAAACAACTGACTCAATCACCCTTGATGGCTATTTAACAGAAACGGTTTGGCAAAGCGTTATTCCAACAACAGATTTTCTCCAACAAGAACCAATTCCCGGTAATACTCCAAGTTTGAGAACCGAAGCGAGAATCTTATATGATAACGAAAACATTTACGTTGGTGTAATGTGCTATGATGATGAGCCAGAGAAAATTATTGCCCGGGAAATGAAGTGGGATGGTTTTATCAGCGCAGACGATAACATCAAAATTATTTTGGATACGTTTGACGATAATCGCTCTGCATACTGGTTCGGAACAAATCCGCTTGACGCAAAAGACGATGCGCTTCTCACCGGATTTGAAATGAACAGTTTCAATGAAGATTGGAACGGCGTTTGGGATGTTGAATGCAAAATTCTGGAGAATGGCTGGAGCGCAGAGTTTGTTTTTCCTTTTTCTACTTTCAAATTCTACGACAAAGAAAAACAGAACTGGGGTTTTAACATTCTTCGCGCAATAAGAAGAAAGAACGAAGAAGTATTGTGGACTTCAATTGGACAAAACCTTGGCTTGATGCAAATTTCTTCTGCCGGAGATTTGGTTGGAATAGAAAACATTAAGCGGGGAAATCCGGTTTATCTAAAGCCATACTTCACTGCTGGCGCACAGTTTATTAATGGCGAAAGCAAATACAAACATGAGCCCGGTCTTGATTTGAAATATGGAGTTACCGAAACTCTTTCGCTCGACGCCACTTTCAATACGGATTTTGCGCAAGTTGAAAGTGACCGAGCTAAAATTAATTTAACCCGCTTTCCTCTTTTCTTTCCCGAGAAACGGGAGTTTTTCCTTGAAGGAAAGAAAACTTTTGATTTCAATCTTGGCGGAAACAATACTTTGTTTTACAGCCGAAGGATTGGTATCAGCAATGGATCTGAAATTCCCATTCTTGCCGGAGTTAAACTAGTTGGGCGGGTAAGCGATTTTGAAATTGGCGCGATTGATATGCAAACCGCCGGAAAGGGAAACGAGCCAACAACTAATTACGGAACAGCGCGCGTTAAATATGATTTGTTTAACTCTTCTTATGTTGGCGTTTTAGCTACTAACAAAGTTTCGGAAAAAGGAAGCAGCAGCTCCTTTGGCGGTGATGTAAACTTTTCTTTCAATGATTTCCTTGGGGATAAAAATTTAGTTGTTTATTCTGCGCTTGCTAAAACAAACGAAAGCGGCGGCTCTAATAATTCTTGGGCTGGAAATTTCTTTATTGACTTCCCAAACGATTTTGTTGATACTTATCTTGGCTACAGATTTATTCAAGATGGTTTTAATCCAACAATGGGATTTGTCTCCCGCAAAGGCTTCAAACAGTTGGTTTACAATCTTTCGGTTTCTCCAAGAATTAATGCCGGCGGAATTAAACGGCTAGATTTTGTGCCGGTGGAATCAAGCTTTTATTATAATAACAACAACGAACTTGAATCCGCTAGTTTATTATTTAGTCCGCTTGAAATTGTTTTTGAAAGCGGAGATGAAATTGGTTTCGGAATTGGGCGAACATTTGATAGACCGACGGAAGACTTTGAAATATTCGACACAACAAAAGTGAAAGCCGGAAGATATTGGTACACAACTTACGGCGTTGGAATTGAAACAAATCCATCAAGAACTATCTTTGGTGAAGTAGAAGTAATAACCGGCGGATTTTATAACGGAACAAATACTTCATTTGAAGCTATGGCGTCAATTACTCTCACGAAACACTTCACTCTTTCCGGTGATTTCGCCTACAATAAAATTAAAATGAACAACAATTCTTTCAGCACTAGCGAGGTTGGCGCGCGATTAACTCATAATATTTCCACACGAATGATAAGTTCTCTTTTCGCACAATGGAATAACGAACTGAACGAGGCAAACATTAATTACCGTTTTAACTGGAAGCCAAATATTGGCAGCGATGTTTATCTGGTTCTGAATCAATTGCTTTCTACGGAAGGAAAGATGCGCTCCAAAGATTTTGCAGTGTTGGCTAAAGTTGTGTGGATAATCATTCTATAGTGTAGAGTGAAGAGTGTAGAACGAAGAACGAAAACAATTTCAAGCATGAAATAGATAATGAAAAAACTCTTAATTGGTGCGGTAATAATTTCTTTGATTCTTCCTGGTATTCTTAATGCCCAAGAGAAGAATCAAGAATCAATCAGAACTTACCCGGATGTTTCAATATTCGAAGATGCAACCCGCCATTTCAATGATACGCTTGCTCTAAAATTCAAATTCGTTCGTTACAAACCATCGCAAGTATAAGAAATTGCTTGGAACATGGTTAAATACCAAAACGTTGACGGCGGCTGGCGCGGCAGGGGTGTTGACGCAATCACTTACAACGATGAAGTGATGACTGGAATAATGAGCTTACTGTTAAATATTAGCAAAGGAAAAAAACATTTCAGCTGGATTGATGCGGAAAGAAAAGAGAAAGCTGAAGTGGCTCTTCAAAAAGCTATTGATGTAACTTTGAAATGCCAGATAATTGTTGATGGCAAAAAAACCGGCTGGTGTCAGCAGCATGATCACAAAACTCTAAAAGCAATTAAAGCGAGAACCTTTGAGCTTCCGGGAATTTCTTCTCTTGAAACGGCAGCAATCGTAAAGTTTTTTATGCTTATGAAATATCCTACTCCGGAAATTATTGACGCGGTTAACTCTGCAGTTACTTGGTTGGAAAAATCAACTTTGCATGGAATTCGTGTAATAGCCGATAAAAAAGATTCACTCAAATCTGCATACAATGCCCGCCGCCCGGATAGAAAATTAATTAACGATAAAAACGCGCCGCCGATCTGGGCTCGCTTTTACGAAATTGAAACGAACAAACCTTTCTTCTGCAACCGCGATGGAATCAAAGTATATTCGCTTGCACAAGTCTCGCCGGAAAGAAGACGAGGCTACGGCTGGTATGGATACTGGCCGGTGGAGGTATTTCCTCTTTATAAAAAGTGGAAAGAAAAATATCCAGCTAAATAAACTTTACACTGGTTTAATTTGTTGAATTAACAAATAAGGAAAAATGTAAATGTCCGGATTAGAAGAACTTTTTGAAAAGAATAAACTGTGGGCTGGTGAGATTACGAAGTCTGATCCGGAATTTTTTAATGAGCTTTCTAAACAACAAACGCCGGAATATTTGTGGATTGGCTGTTCGGATAGCCGCGTTCCCGCAAATCAAATTGTTGGACTCCTTCCGGGAGAAATTTTTGTTCACAGAAATATTGCAAACGTAGTTGTGCACACAGATTTAAACTGCCTTTCGGTAATCCAGTTCGCTGTTGATATTCTTAAAGTAAAGCATATAATAGTTTGCGGGCATTACGGCTGCGGTGGAGTTAATGCGGCACTCGAAAACAAAGAACATGGACTTATAGATAACTGGCTTCGTCACATAAAAGATGTTTATCATTTTCATCAAGATAAAATTGATGCTTGCGGCTCTGAAGAAAAACGCTCCGGCAAATTATGTGAGCTGAATGTTTACGAACAAGTTGCGAATGTTTGTTATACCACCATTGTTCAAAACGCTTGGAAGCGGGGAAGCGATTTAACCGTTCACGGCTGGATATACAGTTTGGAAGATGGATTAATAAGGGATTTAGGAATCAGCATCTCTGACGAAGAACAGATAAAATCTGTTTATAGAATGAAATAAGTTTAGTTATAGCACTTTCTGAAGTGTCTTGACAATGAGAGATGATAAAACTACTTTCTGTTGTTAAACAAGGGGAACAACATGTTAAAATCTGCCTTATTATCAGCAAGCCTTTTTTGTGTTATTGTTTTTGTAAGTTGTTCGGGAAATAAGAATGATGATTTAGTTTATCCTTATCATTACGACACTTATTATCCACTTGGTTTTGGAAACAAATGGGTTTACAAACATTCACCCGGGACTGAAGAACAAACGGTAATAATAAACAGCATTCAACTCTTTGAAAGAAAAGAAATATTTACCTTCGGCGGCAATGATATATTTTATTTCAACCTAACAAACGATAAAAACAACTCCGGATTATTTTACAAACGCGGAGATTTGTGGGGAACCGCAAATGGCAAAGAATGTTTAATTCTACGGGCAGATCCCAGAGTGGGCGAAAAATATGATCTTGCTTTGATCAAGAAAGGGGCTTTGGAAGTATTATCTCTTTATGAAAAATATGAACATTTCAATTGCCTTAAAATAAAATATACTCTTGGCAATGATTATTGGTATTTTTGGTTAAGCAAAGGGTTTGGTATTGTAAAAGTTTATTGTTCGTTCGACAACTCTACCTATGAAATACAGTCTTACACCTTAGCAACAGATTAACAACAGCAAAGAATTATAGACGAAAGCCTTTCATTTGAACAAAGTAAAATTAGAACTTCTTTCTCCAGCTAAAGATTTAGAAACCGGAATTGCTGCTATAGACTGCGGTGCCGATGCGGTTTACATTGGCGCGCCGAGTTATGGCGCAAGAGAGGCGGCGGGCAATTCAATTGAAGATATTGAAAAGCTTGCACACTATGCACATAAGTTTTGGGCAAAAGTTTTTGTTACTGTTAACACAATAATATTTGATGATGAGATTAAAGAAGTCCGCCAACTTATTACTACACTATATAATATTGGTGTAGATGCGGTAATATTTCAAGACATGGCGGTTTTGGAAATGGAGCTTCCGCCAATTCCGCTTTACGCTTCCACTCAAACACACAACTACGAACTTGAGCGTATCAAATTGTTGGATGAGCTCGGCATAAAAAGAATTATTCTTGCGCGTGAACTAACTCTCGAAGAAATAAGAAGCATTAAGAAAGAAGTGAGTGCAGAGCTTGAGTTTTTTATTCACGGCGCGCTTTGTGTTAGCTTGAGCGGACAGTGCTATATGAGTCACGAGCTAAGCGGGCGAAGCGCAAACCGGGGCGAGTGCGCACAGAATTGCCGCTTGCCATATTCTTTGGTTGACGCTAACAGCGAAGTTCTTGTCGCAAATAAACATTTGCTTTCGCTTCGCGATTTAAACCTTTCGGCTTACCTAAACGATTTAGTTGGTGCCGGAATTACATCCTTCAAAATTGAAGGGCGCTTGAAAGATGTAAGTTATGTTAAGAACATTACTGCGTTTTACCGCCAGCAACTTGATGATATAATCAAAAATAATCAGCAGTATGAAAAAGCCTCTTCCGGTTATGCAATAATTCCTTTTGAGCCTGATCCGGAAAGAACATTTAACCGAGGTTTTACTTCCTACTTTGTAAATGACCGCGGAGATGATGTTTCCTCTCATGATTCTCCCAAATCTAAAGGGAAGTATCTTGGCAAAGTTACTTCGGTTGCTAAAGATGGATTTGTTATTGGTACAACGGACAAGATTGTTAATGGCGATGGTATTTGCTTCTACGATGACGCCGGTGTTTTACTTGGTATGAGTGTTAATAAAGTTGAAGGACAAAAAATATTCACAAAGGAATTGCTGGGAATTAGAACCGGGACAAAAATCTACCGCAACTTCGATTTTGCCTTTGATAAAGAACTCGGCAAAGAATGCCAAAGAAAGATAAACGTGGAAGTTCACTTCAAAGAATTGCCGGATGGTTTTTCTATATCAGCAACTGATGAAAATGGTGTTGGCGTAATAAATAAAATTGCTGCACAGAAAGAACCCGCTTCGAATTCAGAGCAAGCATTAGAGACTTTGAAAAAGCAGCTTTCCAAAAGTGGCGGTACAATTTTCAATGTTACCAATGTTAAAATAGAAACCACCAGCGTGTTTTTCTTTCCGGTAAAAACAATTAACGAGTGGCGCCGGGAAATTTTAGATTTGCTTGAGCAAGCAAGAATCGAAAGTTATCAGAGAGAAACTTTCGAAATAAAGCAGACGGCTGTAAAAACCCGCAGCAGTCTTGATTACAAAGCCAATGTTGTAAACAAACTCTCGCAGCAATTTTACCACAAACTAGGAGCGGAAAGTATTGAGCCTGGCTTTGAGCTTCAAAACGATTTCTCCAATAAAACTGTTATGACTTGCAAATATTGCATTAAAGACGAGCTCGACCTGTGTCCATTCGACACAGACAAAAAAGTTGCCGAGCCGTTGCATCTAGTAAACGGCAGTACAAAATATCGCCTTGTTTTTAACTGCAAGGATTGTTTAATGGAGATTGTCCGCGCTTAAGATTTTATCCTTTAGCAAAGAGTATATTTTATAAATTACGGTTAGATAAACAGCCATTAGTGTTAAAGAGGGTTTCATGATCAAACCTTATCAAAGAGTTACGCTTACATATTTGGTTTTCGGCGTAGCATGGATTTTCCTTTCTGATAATATTTTGGAGACATTTGTTACTTCCGCCGCCATGCTAACTACTCTTCAGACTTACAAGGGATCGTTTTTCGTAATTATTACTTCCATATTACTTTACTTTCTAACTCGTCGGATGTGGTTCAAAATTGAAGATCGAGAGTTGGAAAAAGAAGCAGTATTCATTTCTACGATGCGAGCAGTGCAGCACATTCTAAATAACTTTTTAAACAAAATGTTATTCTTCAAATTGGTGGCTGGTGAGAAGCAAAATCTCCCACAAGAAATAGTTGAACATTACGATAACGTTATTGACGAAACAACAAAGCAGATAAAAAAACTAAGCGGTATAAAAGAAATATCGCCGAAAGAAATTGAACGGGTGGCTTACGATAAAGAATCTACTTAATTAAGCTGCCGCTTTGTTTAAGCAGATCGCGCTCGCTCATCTTGGCATTAAACTGAGCCGTTGATAACCGGCTTTGAGCTGTTATATAGTTCCTCTGCACATCTCTAAATTCTATTGGAGAAATTGAGCCAAGCCGAATTTGTTCTATCGCCAAATCCAAATTCTCTTTTGCAACAGAAACGTTTTCCGCTTCAAGCGCGAGTATCTCGTTATTCTTCTCATAATTCTTAAATGCAATTATCAAGTTTGATTCAACTAAAGCTTTTGTTTGCCGGAGTCTAATCTCGCTTTTATCAACCACAATTAGCGCGTTTTGATATTGCAGCGTTGAAGCAAATCCATTAAATAAATTCCATACTAAGCTAACACCATAGTTATAGCCAAACGTTTTGTTGGACTTAAAGAAGCCGGCATCCGAAAGTAAGTTTGAGTATGTATATCCGCTGCTCAAAGTTAGTCGCGGCATATATTCCGAGCGGTAAATGCCAACATCGTAAGAAGAAACATTCTTGCTCTTTTCCGATTGAACAATATCAACATTGTTTTTGAATGCTTCTTCGCGCAAAAGATTATAGTCCAAGCCGGTTAATATTTCTACTTTGTCTTCAACATCAAACTCTTCGGAAACTGTTCTGCCAAGTAAATTGTTTAGAACAACTTTCAATCCGTTTAGCACTACTTCCTGGTTAAGCAGATTAGAGCGATCGGTATTCAAATCAACCTTAGCGCTTAAAACTTCTAACTTAGAAGCCGAACCTACAGAAAACTTTTCTTCAGTGATTTTTAAACGCTGTTCTGAAATTGCTACACTTTCCAGAGTAACATTATAGTTGTGTTTCTGGCGGACAATGTCGTAATAATTTTTAATCACTTCTGCTACCGAGGTTTCAACTTGGGAGCGGAGTTTTACTTCACCTATGTCTTTTAACTCCTTCAGTTTGGAAAGAGATATAAACATTTTCAATCCGTCAAAGATTGTCCAGTTAAGCGTTGCCGCTGCGTTTGTATTGTTCGAGCCGGAACTGGTTTTATCCACCAAGGAGCCATTAGAGTATTCTTGCTTTGTATTGCTCACGGTTTTTGTTTGCGAAGCAGATACGTTCAGACTTGGTAAGAACCCGGCATTGCCAACGGAATAATTATTCTCGCTTATTGCCACATCACTTTTGGCGAGTCTTATATCATAATTGTTTTCCAGTGCAATACTGATTGCTTCTTTCAACGTAAGTTTTTGCTGTGCTGAAACGCTGCCGCTTGAAAAAATAAACACCAAACAAAAGACTGCTAAAATTTTTCTATTCCACATTTGAAACGCTCTTAGTTTTTTCTGAGAAGTACGTGTAAACAGCCGGAATAACAAATAATGTTAAAATAGTTGAGAACGCGAGACCGCCAATAACCGCGATTCCCATCGAGACACGGCTTTCTGCGCCGGCTCCAAGCGCCAATGCAATGGGTAATGTTCCAAGAATCGTTGCCAGACTTGTCATCAAAATTGGGCGGAAACGAAGAACCGCTGCCTCTCTAACCGCATCAACGATTGATAATCCTTGCGCTTTCTTTTGATTCGCAAATTCTACAATCAAAATTCCGTTTTTAGTAACAAGACCGATCAACATTACCAAACCAATTTCGCTAAAGATATTCATCGTCTGATCGAACAAGAAAAGGGAAATAACCGCTCCGGCGAACGCAAGAGGAACGGTGAACATGATAATGAACGGATCGCGGAAGCTTTCGAATTGCGCCGCGAGAATTAAATACAAAAATGTTAGAGCAAGTAAAAATGTAAAGAGAAGGGAAGAAGAGCTTTCCACAAAATCTTTTGATGTTCCGGTGAGCGCGGTAGAAAATGTTTCATCCAATACTTTATCGGCAATTTTATCCATTGCTTCAATTCCATCGCCAATGGTTTTGCCAGGAGCTAAACTTGCAGAAAATGTTGCGGCAACATAACGGTTAAATCTGTAAAGCTGCGGCGGTGTGCTTTGTGTTTTTACAGAAATAAAATTATCGAGTTGAAGCAATTCACCCTTGCGTGATTTTACATAAAGTGTTTGCAGATCTATAGGTTTGCTTCTATACTCTTTGGTAAGCTGACCGATAATCTGATATTGCTTTCCATTCATTATGAAATAACCATAACGTTGACCGCTTAATGCAAGCTGCAAAGTTTGGGCAATATCAACAACAGCTACTCCAAGCTCCCGTGCTTTCGATCTATCTATTTCAAGAACCAATTCCGGTTTGCTGAATTTTAAGTTAACATCTACTTGCGCAAATGTTTCATCTTTGCGGGCTTCATCTAGAAATTCCGGAATTACATCCCGCAGCTTTTCAATTGTAGGCGCTTGTACGACATATTGAACCGGAAGTCCGCCGCCTCGTTGTGTGCCAATTGTCTGCGCTTGTACGACAAATGTTCTTCCATCGCTAAGTTTATTTACTTGCTTTGATAAATCATCATAGATTTGCTGTTGCGTACGGTTTCTGTTTTCCGGTTCAACAAGAGATAACCGAATGAATCCGGTATTGTTAGCGCCGCCGCCCATTCCAAGAGCAACACCGGATAAAATAGACTCAATTTCCGGAGTCTTTTCTTCGAGCAAATTGTTTAAGCGCTCCATATAATTATATGTGAAGTTGTAGGTCGAACCTTCCGGAGTTGTTGTAGTGATTCTAATTTCGTTTCTATCTTCTATAGGCGCAAGCTCTGTTTGAAGCATTGGCATTATAACAGCAATAAGAAAAACAGAGCCAAGCATTACAACAAAACCAAGCCAGCGTTTCTTTAGAAAAGTTGACAGCAGCGATTCATAACCATTGATAAGGCTAACAAAAAATGGTTCTGTTAATTGATAAAACTTGCTGTGATGAGCGCGCCGCTTGATAATACGTGTGCTTAACATTGGTGTTAGTGTAAGAGCCACAAATGCGGAAATTAAAACCGAGCCTGCAATTACAATTCCAAACTCACGGAAAAGTCTGCCTGTTAATCCTTGTAAGAAAATGATTGGAAGAAATACAACAGCCAAAGAAACAGTTGTGGAAATAATAGCAAAGAAAATTTCCGAAGAACCTTTCATTCCTGCTTCAACCGGATCCATACCATCTTCAATTTTCTTGTAAATATTTTCCAGCACAACTATTGCATCATCAACAACTAATCCAATTGAGAGTACAATTCCAAGTAAGGTTAAAACGTTAATCGTAAAGTTGGAAAAATACATTATGAAGAATGCGCCTATTAAAGAAATTGGAATAGCGAGAATTGGAATGATCGTAGTCCGCCAATCGCGTAAAAACAAAAAGATGATTAAAATAACCAGCGCGAACGCAATCAAAATGGTTTCTTCAACTTCTTTAATTGAACTGCGGATATACTTTGTTCCATCAAGACGAATCTCGGGAACGATATCAGAAGGAATATCTTTCTTTAACAATTCTAATCTCTTATAACATTCATCTGCAATCTCAATATGATTAGAACCGGGTTGTGGCATCAACACAACGCTGATCATCGGCACGCCATCTATTTTCAAAACGGAGTATTCGTTTTCAGGACCAAGCTCAGCATAACCAATATCGGATAGGCGAATAAACTGCCCCCGGTCTTCTCTAATAATAAGATTGTTAAACTCGTATACGCTTAACATTCTCCCTTTTGTGCGTATTGAAAGCTCTGTGTTTTCCCCTTCAATTTTTCCGGACGGGAGTTCAACGTTTTCGCTGCTGAGCGCGGATCTAATTTCTTGCGGTGAGACTTTTAACGAAGCCATCTTGTAGGGATCGAGCCAGAGGCGCATAGAAAATCTTTTCTCACCAAAAATTCTAACTTCACTTACACCGGAAATTGTTTGCAGCCTCTCCTTAAAAATGTTTGAGGCTATATCGGAAATTTCCAGCAAATTTTTGGATTCACTTTTTAAGGTGATATACATAATCGGATTTGCATCGGCATCAGTTTTTGTTACAACCGGCGGATCGGAATCGGGAGGTAAATTTGAGACAGCGCGGGAGACTCTGTCCCGAACATCATTTGCAGCATCTTCCAAGTTTACATCAACATTAAACTCTACTGTGATGGAGCTTCTTCCATCCCGGCTAACAGAGGTGATTGAGCGTATGCCGGCAATACCGTTTATGCTTTCTTCAAGCGGCTCTGTAATCTGAGATTCAATAATATCCGCGTTTGCACCAACATAAGAAACGCCTACAGTAATAATTGGAGGATCAATGCTCGGGTATTCTCTAACACCTAAGAATGTAAATCCAATAACGCCCAAAAGAACTATCACCATAGACATTACAATTGATAAAACCGGACGGCGGATACTTAAGGATGATAAACTCATTTTTTATTCTCTGTTTTCTTTCGAGGCTGTCTCATAAGTAATTCTTCAAATGAATAATCTGCGAAAATTCCCCGCCTCGACGACGTAGTCGGGCGGGAGTTAAATCTGTGTCATCCGCGGGCTATTCTATGATAAAACATTACTTCTGAGACAGCCTCCTAAGTTGTAGTAAAATTTATTTTTCGATTGATAACACTCTTACTTTTGCGCGTGGACGCATCTGCATGATTCCCGAAGTAATTATGCTGTCGCCAACATTAATTCCGTTAGTAATCTGAACTTCACTTTCAGTACGGATTCCGCTTTCAACTTTTGTTGGAACAGCAATTCCATTTTTGAAAACAAAAACACGCTCACCGGAAATATCCAAAGACAACGCTTGCGTTGGAATTGTAACTGCGTTCTTAACGCTGTTCAAACTAACTTCTACACTAACATAAGAGCCTGGAATAAGTTCGCCTCGGTCGTTATTGCAAATTGCACGCGCCTGCAGTGCGCGTGTTGCCGGATCAACCTTTGGTTCAATGGCATAAACTTTTGCTGTAAATGTTTTGCCGGCAGCTGTTTTAAGCTGAACCAAATTTCCGGCAGAAATTTCGTTTGCGTAACGCTGAGGTATTGAGAAATCAATTTTAACCGGATTGGAATTTTGCAAAGATGCAATTTGAGTTGATGGTGTTACATAACTTCCTTCGCTAATGTAGCGTAAGCCGATTATTCCGTTAAAAGGCGCACGGACTTCTGTCTTTGCAATTTGGGCTTTAATGTTTTCAATGCCTGCAATTGAAGCATCTAGATCGTTAAGCGCTGTTTCATAAGTCTCTTTGCTAATTCCATTTTTCGAAAGCAAAATTTTTTGGCGGTACTCTTTATCGGAAGCGTTTTTCTTTTCAACCTCTGCTTTTCTTAATTGCGCTTGAAGATCGGCATCATTCACTTTAACTAAAAGATCTCCTTTATTAACACGCGCACCTTCTGCAAAACCGATTGAAATAACCTTTCCGGAAATTTCCGACCTAAGCTGTACTTCTTCGTTACCAATAACAGAGCCGGAAACTTGCAGTTTGTTTGTAAAATTTTCCGGTTTAATTACTTTGATAGTCACAGGAATAACAGCGCCTCTTACAGATGGCGCTGCTCCTTTTTCTTCGTTCCCGGATTTCAGTTTTGGTATGGTGATGATTGCAATCAACAATATTGCAAATACAGCTATCGAGAGACGCTTGACTAATGTTTTATTCATGTTTGAAGAACCTAAGAATTATTATCTATTATTGACATTAAAAATATGAATATGGTTTACTTTAGGCTAATTTTTGTTTGTTGAATTGCGTTTTTAACATTTTTATGTTAGAGCCATAATTAAAGTCGTAAATGAAAAACTTTCTTCTTCTAATAGCTATTGCGCTTGGTGTTCTGCTTCCTTACGGGCACGAGTATGTTTTCCTCATCCGCTATTTCTTAATGGTTCTCCTTTTCTTTTCCTTCCTTGATGTAAGGACCAACAAAGAGGTGATTAAGCAAAGTCATTTTGTAATTCTGGGAACAATCATTTTTACACCGCTTTTGCTTTTCTATCTCATCAACATTTTCAATCATACGCTTGCTCAGACAGTATTTGTAACAGCAATTGCGCCCACAGCAATAGCGGCGCCGGTAATAATCAGTTTAAAGAAGGGAAAAGTTGAGTATGTAATGTTTTCGCTGTTGTTAAATAATATTGTTGTCGCGCTGTTAATTCCATTTATTCTTCCGCTCATTGCAAGCGGTTCTAATCCGGTTTACGTGAGCGATATCCTCTTTCCGGTTCTGGTAACCATTACGGTTCCGTTTGTGTTAGCGCAGCTAACAAGATTCACTCTTCCACATATTTGGAAAAAGTTAGTTGAGTGGAAAGATTCTTCATTCTACATTTTGGTAGCCAACATTTACATAGCAACTTCTGATGCATCTACTTACATCCGCGAGGAACTAACTTCTAACCTAACAATTGTATTTTTGATTGCCGCTGTTTCCGGTTTGCTTTGCTTATTCTACTTTGGACTTGGCTGGCTAATCGGCGGGAAAAATTATCGCACGGAAGCGAGTCAATCTCTCGGTCAGAAAAACAACGCATTCACAATATGGATTGCACTTACATTCATGTCTCCGCTTGCCGCACTCGGTCCGGTTTTCTACGTTCTCTTTCAAAACACCTACATTTCTTATACGCTCTGCCAGTTCAACAAAAAACTTAATAATGAGTAAGTATCAAAACAACTATAGAATAGACTCTACAAGATTTAAAGATTGGGATTATTTACCCCGTGAGATAGATTATGAAGTATTACACTTATGTTTTGCAATCAAAGTCTGACAGTAACTTTTATGTTGGATATACTAACAACTTAAATAGACGGCTTGAAGAGCATAAAAATGAGAAAGTGCGATCAACAAGGAACAGGCTGCCATTAGAATTGGTTTATTGGGAAGGATGCTTGAACCAAAGGGATGCAATAAAACGAGAAAAATATTTAAAGAGTTCTTGGGGAAAAAGATATATCAAGAACAGATTAAGTAATTATCTCACGGGGTGAACCTCTGGTGGTATTACGTAACCATAAACACAAAAGATCACAAAGAATATTTTGGTGTTATTAAAAACGAGCAAATGGTTTTAAATGAACTGGGAAAGGTTGTTCAATATGAATGGGAGAAAACAAAAACGCTTAGACCAAATGTTGATCTGGATTATTTTGTCGTAATGCCTAACCATATACATGGGATAATAATTCTAAACGAAATTAATGTAGAGACTTGCCGCGGCAAGTCTCTACAAGAAACTGAAAGAGTGTTTTCAAAGCCAGTAAAAAATTCTTTATCTATAATTATCAATCAGTTCAAAGGTTCTGTTAAACGTTGGGCAAATGGAAATTGTTATTCAGATTTCGTATGGCAATCCCGGTTTTACGATCGCATAATCCGTAACGAAAAAGAACTTTTTAATGTTAGAAAGTATATCGAGCAAAATCCGCTGAAATGGGAGTTTGAGAAAACCCAGCCGGAAAATATTTTTATGTAGAATAGCTGCGCTCGGTCCGGT
>DAIEQT010000268.1 GCA_027347545.1 Ignavibacteria bacterium
CACCGATCCACATATAATTGTAGAGCATTCTCGCACCGCAAGTCTCTTCAAAAATTGTAAGGATATGTTCGCGATCGCGGAAGAGATAGAGGAAAGGAGTTAAAGCGCCGATATCCGCACCGTTGGTAGCAATTGCCACAGTATGAGAAGCAATTCTTTGAAGCTCAGCCATTATTACACGGATATATTCTACACGTTCCGGAACTTGTATCCCCAGAAGTTTTTCGGCAGCAAGTACGTAACCAAAATTGTTTCCCATTGCAGCAAGATAATCTAAACGTTCTGTATAAGGAACAACTTGATTGTATTGCATTGCCTCAGCGTGCTTTTCAAAACAGCGGTGTAAATAACCAAGATGAGGAATAACTTTCTTAATTAATTCGCCTTCAATTTCAAGTTCGAGTCTTAACACACCGTGAGTAGAAGGGTGTTGAGGACCCATGTTTAATACCATTGTTTCAGTTTTGAGGGACATCTTTACTCAGTATTTTTCTTTAGTATTTAGTCTTGAGTAGTGAGTATTTAGACTAAAATCAATTATTTAATGAATTCATCAGACCGGATAACATTTTTTGAATTTCAGAAATTCGATTTGATGCATCCGTCAATTTTAATTCGTCAATAAATCCTATATCGCTTGCTAATATTACTTGTGTTTCTAATTCACTAGCCGATGAATAAGAAATTTCTAAAAATCTGTTGAAATGCTTATTCGTTCCGTAACCAGATCCTTCGGCAATGTTTGATGAGATTGAAATAACTGCTCTTCTCATTTGAGAAGTCAGCCCATAAATCTCTTCTTTAGGAAATTCCGAAGTCAAAATGTAAATGAACTTAACTAGTTCTCTTGCTTTCTGCCAAACTTTCAATTCTTTGTAATTATGCATCTATAATCTTTGTCTAACTACTAAGTACTCATTACTAAATACTAATAGGGTACTTTCATCCCTTGGTAAAATTCCGGATTTTTATAATCTTTTCTTAATTGATAGCCGGCTTCCCAGTCATACGGCATAAGAATTCTTCTTAAATCAGAGTGATTCAAGAAAACTATACCGTACATATCAAACGCTTCACGCTCATGCCAATCAGCGCATCTCCAAACATTTTCAACAGATTCAACTTGCGGGTTTTCTCTATCTGAAGATACTTTCAGCGTAATTTTGTGTCTTAATTCAACAGAATCTAAATGGTAATAAACGCTAAGTGTCCCACCTTGAATTGAATCATACCCATCGGCATCTTTAACTTTTGTTCCATTAGCGTCATCAACACCAGAAAGGCACATCAAGCTATCAAACTTCAGTTCTTCGGCTTCGCGCAAAAAAGCTGCAATTTTATGAATCTGGAGAGGAGCTACAGTAATAATTGGTTCAGTTGGCGTATCTTTATCTAAACCAATAATTGAATCGCCAAACTGTTGTTTTAGTATTTCAAAAATTTCTTCTGCGTTCTTCATGCTGATTTTTTTCTCAAAGTTTCGTGACGAATTTTATCGCGTAATTTTAATAAGCCTTCTAACAAAGCCTCTGGACGAGGTGGGCAACCGGGTACATAAACATCAACCGGTATTACTCTGTCAATTCCTTTTAAAACGTGATAACCATGTTCCCAGTAAGGGCCGCCGCAATTAGAACAACTTCCCATAGAGATAATGTATTTCGGATCGGGGATCTGTTCGTATAATCTTTTAATGCGGGTAGCCATTTTAAGTGTAACTGTCCCGGAAATGATTATCGCATCAGCTTGGCGCGGAGTATTACGAGGAATAACTCCAAAACGGTCAAAATCATAATGGGAAGCTGAGGTAGCCATCATTTCGATAGCACAGCAAGCGAGACCGAAGCCAAGTTGCCAAATGGAGGAGAGACGAGCCCAATTTAAGACGTCTTCTACCGGAGCGATGACAATATTGCCATCAGAAAATTCTTTATCTAGTAAACCCATATTTCAATCATCAATTTTGTTAGCAAAATGCCGAAAACTACTTGATTTCAGCTTTTTTCTTCAGTAAATCACTCAACTTTGGAGCTTGCGGTGTTGGTCGAGCCCATTCCAAATCTCCTTTTCTCCATTCGTATGCCATTCCGAGGAAAAGCACAAGTAAGAAGATTATTCCGGCAATAAAACCATAAAGACCGAAATCTTTGTAAGTTAACGCCCAAGGGAAAAGCAACACAACTTCAACATCAAAAATGAGAAATATTAATGCTACAACATAAAAACGGATGTTGAATTTTACCCAAGGTGAGCCTTCCGGGTTTTCGCCGCACTCATAAACCTTTTGTTTTTCACGAGAAGGTCTGTTAGGTCTAAGCAGCTTATTAATGGTTAGAGTAATAATTACGAAGATTATTGCGAGGATGATGAATATGAAAATCTTTCCGAATTCAGTAAGCATATATCTTCTAAAAAGTTGCGGAAAAAATAGCACATCCAAGTATTTTTGTCAAGAAATCTTCTCAGGTTTGGAACAACTTATCAATAAAGTTTATCTAAAAGTAAATTTTGTTAAATTTTAGGCAACAATTTGTCGCTGAAATGAAAAAAATAACTTTGCTAATCGCTGCTTTTCTAATCTCACCACTTTTTGCCCAGACGCCGGGTTCCAAATGGGTTTCAATTCTGGATATTGAAGATCAGAAAGTATATGTGGATACCTCTACAATTAAGCATTTCCAGAATCAGATTTCGGTTCTTAGCATAACCTTTTTCAAATCACCACAAAAGATTGAACCTATTAGTGGTATGGCATCGAGTGTGAAATCTCAAATTCTTTTTAATCTCGGATTGCAAAAGTATTCGACTGTTGGTACACTTTATTATGATGACAAATTAAAAATCCTCGGTGAGTCATCTTTGCCGGGGCTTACCGGTGGCGAAGCTTTTTCTGTCCCAATAGACAGCAATCAAGTAGTTGCAAATATTTACTCATATTGCTTGAAATTTATCAATAGAGGTGAAAGAGGAATTACTGAAAAAGAATTCAGCAGTCAAAGTGAACGTACCCGTAAAACTCTCGAGAAATTTGCTCCAAAGGAAAATCTAAAAACTGAGCCAATTGTTTCAAAAACGGAAACAAATAAAGAAATAAAAACACAAACTAAAACCGAAACGACTAAAAAAGATTCTACAATAAGAGGATCTATTACTAAGCCGGCAGAGAAAGACACAACAGTTAAAGTAGTAGATAATCTAGCGAAGAAGAAAGAAGAAGCACTTAAAACTCTCTCATCAAAAAGAAAGACTGAAGATGTAAGTGCGGTAGAAGCCAATCCTAAAAACAATATATATAGTGATAGCGGCAAATATTCCTTCCAAGTCTCTTCATGGAAAAGTAAATCCAAAGCCGAAAGTGAAATATCAAAATTAAAAGCTCAAGGACATAACGCATTTATTGTAACTGCATTTGTAAGTGAGCGGCGCGGTACGTGGTACCGTGTGCGAATCGGCTATTTCAATTCTATCGAAGAAACTGAGGCGTATCAAAAGAAACTAAAGTGATACTTCCCGTGTATCATATTTAGCAATTAACAAATTAGAAAGGCTGTTATGATCGGCAATTTCCCCAAACTAGTTTATGCATTGGGATTCCTATCCCTTTTAACGTTCGTTTTAATTTTTGCACAAGATAAAAAAGGCAACTCTGCCTCAGAGAAAGGAAAGTCCATGAATCAAAAAATAGAAAAGACGGATAAAGAATGGAAAGAAGTATTAACCGAAGAACAGTACAAAGTACTTCGGGAAAAGGGAACTGAGCGTCCATTCACCGGAAAATATTGGAATACTTTTGAGGAAGGAGTTTACAAATGCG